>NZ_DATKTK010000009.1:0-7566 GCF_035531155.1 Sulfuricella sp.
GCCGGCAGTCGCCAAACTTGCCGCACCGCCAAGATTGCAGGACACTGCCTCCCTGCCCGTGACGCATCGCCATCACAATTAACGGGCTCGAATCGGGCAAAGCGACATGAGCAAACTCGACGACCTCTACCGATTGCACCGTTTGTTGGATGGCCGGCGCACCGCTATCAGCCGCCAAGCGCTGTTGGATGAGTTGGAGATATCCCGCTCCAAACTCACCCGTCTTATTGCGGACTTGCGCGACAGAGTCGGTGCTCCCCTCGTTTTCGACCAAGAGCGCGGCGGCTATAGATTCAACACGGCCGATGGTCGCCACCATTTGCCCGGCCTGTGGTTCACCGGCGAAGAACTGCATGCCCTCGTTAGCCTCGATCATCTGCTACAAACGCTCCAGCCCGGCCTGCTGGATCAATTGCTTGCACCTATCCGCGCGCGTTTGGAGCGCATCCTGCAGACCGAACACCTCGGTGGCGGCGAGGCGCAAAAGCGCATCCGCATTCTGGCCATGGCGGCTCGCGCAAAAAACATGCGCCAGTTTCAGACCGCGGCCGGCGCCGTGCTGCAACGCAAGCGGCTATCCATCGAGTATTACAACCGCGAGCGCGACCAGACCGGCGCGCGGGAAATCTCACCCCAACGGCTCACCCACTACCGCGACAACTGGTACCTGGACGCTTGGTGTCACCAGAACAAAGCCCTGCGCATTTTCGCCGTCGAATGCATCCGTCACGCGACCGTGTCGACGAAAAAGGCCAGGAACGTGCCGGACGCCACCCTCGACCGCGAACTGACCAGCGCCTACGGCATCTTCGCCGGTGAGCCTGTCGCCACTGCCGTCCTGCGCTTTACCGCGTATCGCGCCCGTTGGGTGGCCGATGAAATCTGGCACCCAGAGCAGAGATCGCGCTGGCTGGACGACGGCCGCTATGAACTCACTATCCCGTACTCACGCGACACCGAGCTCATCATGGACATCCTCAAGCATGGTGCGGAGGTCGAAGTGATCGCGCCCGAGGCGCTTACACAAGCCGTAAAAAAACAGCTCGACCGGGCCAGGAGCCAGTACGGATAAGGGTTTGCGTCAGGCTCAGGTTTTGGGCCTGGACGGGAGTAGGATGTAAAGTCGGTACGAACAAGAACATGTCAGAGACACCACGACCTATCGCTCACGCAGCCCGGAATCCAGACGGAAGCTGGCGGATTCCGCATGACCTTGCAGATCACCTGACTGGCGTGGCAGCACTGGCCAGTAATCATGCCCAGTCATTTGGTGCGGGGGATTGGGCGTATCTTGCAGGGTTGTGGCACGACATCGGCAAGTACCGGGCACGCTTCCAACATTACATCCGACAGGCCAGTGGCTTCGAGGCCGATGCCCATATTCGGGGCGAGGCCGGGAAATCGCCCCATTCCACTGCGGGCGCGTTGCTCGCCTGTGACCGCTTTGGCACGGCTGGGCGGGTGCTGGCCTATCTCATCGCCGGACACCATGCCGGGCTATATGACTGGTTCGGCGGTCTGGAGGCTCGCCTCGACAGCATGGACAGCCGGTATGAACTCGACGAATCTCTGGCGGAGCATCCACCCGTCAACATTCTCGATCACGGTGCTTTCACTCCCAATCTGCGCGCCACGCCAGGCGGGAAAGCGGGTTTTGCCTTGTGGTTACGGATGTTGTTCTCCTGTCTGGTGGATGCCGACTTCCTCGACACCGAGGCTTACATGGACACAGGCAAGTCCGCGCAGCGCGGAAACTGGCCGGACGTGCAAAACCTGCTTGAACAGTTTGATCGTTTCATGGCTGGCAAGATGCGCACGGCAGACCCTACGCCGGTTAACGCGTTGCGTGCCGACATCCTGCGACAATGCCGTGATAAGGCGGTCGAGGCCCCTGGCGTGTTCTCCCTCACCGTGCCCACCGGCGGCGGCAAGACCCTCTCCAGCTTGGCCTTCGCGCTGAAGCACGCAAAGCGATACACCAAACGCCGCATCATCTACGTAATCCCCTACACCAGCATCATCGAGCAGACCGCCGATATCTTTCGGGACATTTTCGGTGAGGCGGTGATCGAGCACCACAGCAATGCTGAAGCCGATCCCGGCGCAGAGACCAGCAAGAGCCGCCTCGCCTGCGAAAACTGGGATGCGCCGATTGTCGTCACCACCAACGTGCAGTTTTTTGAGTCGCTGTTTGCCGCTAAAACGTCGCGCTGCCGCAAGCTACACAACATCGTCGATTCTGTTGTCGTGCTGGACGAGGCGCAGCTTTTGCCGCCGGAGTTTCTGCAACCCATCCTTGATGTATTGAATCTGCTGACCCAGCATTACGGCGTCACCGTGGTGCTTTCCACCGCCACACAGCCCGCGCTCACGACCCGAGAGTACTTCGACGCAAAGAACAACATGCGCGGCCTCGACAACGCGCGCGAGATCATGAGCGACCCCGACGCGCTTTACCGAAAGTTGGAGCGGGTCAACGTGCGCCTGCCAGCCGATTGGAATACCCCTGTGAGCTGGGACGCGCTGGCGGACGAAATCAGCCAATACGATTCCGTACTCACCATCGTCAATCGCCGCAAGGATGCTCGCGAACTCTGGCGACGAATGCCGGAACGCAGCGTGCACCTCTCCGCGCTGATGTGCGGTGAACATCGCTCGCAAACCATTCGGCAAATCAGAGCGCGCCTCAAGGACAACATTCCTACCCGCGTTGTCAGCACACAGCTAGTCGAGGCTGGTGTCGATGTGGATTTCCCAGTGGTCTACCGGGCGCTGGCCGGACTGGACTCCATCGCCCAGGCCGCCGGACGCTGCAATCGGGAAGGACGGCTGGCAGAACTTGGCAAGCAAGGCGAGGTGGTGGTGTTCGTCCCACCCCAACCTGCGCCACCCGGGCTGTTGCGTAAAGGCGAAGATGCCTGCCGTAGCGTGCTCCATGTCCACACTGGCAAGCCACTGGAGCGAGCCTTGTTCGCCCGCTATTTCGAGAAGCTGTATCACGCCTGCGATCTGGATGCGCAAGGCATCGGTGCATTGCTCAAGGTCGATGGGCAAACTCTTGCTATCAATTTCCGCAGCGCCGCCGAGAAATTCAAACTTATCCAGGATGAAGACAGCGCGCCGGTTATCGTCCGCTATCGCGGCGCGGATGGAAAAGACGAGACGATAGACATATTGCTGAGCACCTTGAAGAAACAAGGTCCCGAACGTTTGCTGATGCGCAAACTCCAGCGCTATACCGTCAACATTCCGCGCCGCGACGCCCTGAGGCTCCTCGCCCAAAGCGACGTCGTCGAGGCCATTCCCGGCCTATTCGTACAAGGGAACGACTGGCTATATCATGACCAACTCGGGCTTATCATGGATGGGAGCCCGCTCTCTGCATCGGCATCCATCGTCTGAAAGGAATCTGCCTTGAAACGCTACTGCCTTGAACTCACCGGCGACTTCGCCTGCTTCACCCGCCCGGAAATGAAAGTCGAGCGCGTCAGCTACGATGTAATGACCCCGTCCGCAGCCCGCGCCTGCTTCGAAGCCATTTTGTGGAAACCTGCCATACGCTGGCACATTCGCCGTATCGAAGTCCTCAAACCCATCCGCTGGATCAATCTGCGCCGCAACGAAGTCGCCAGCGTGGTCTCCACGCGCAACGTGGAAGCCGCCATGAAGAACGGCACGGGTATTCTCGGGCTCAACATCGAAGACGACCGCCAGCAACGCGCAGGGCTTTTTCTGCGCGATGTAGGCTATCGCGTCCACGCCGATCTGGAGTTCTTCTCAGAACGGGATACGGGCGCACACGCCAACAAGTATTCTGAAATGTTCGAGCGCCGCGCCAGCCATGGCCAATGCGTCAACCAGCCCTATCTCGGCTGCCGCGAGTTTGCTGCGTATTTTCGGCTGGTAACAGACCCTGCCGCCGAACCTGCGCCCGTAGATGAAACCCGCGAGCTTGGCTTCATGCTGCACGACCTGGATTTCGCCAATCCCGCCGACCCCACGCCGCGCTTCTTCCGTGCACGACTGGAAAAAGGCGCAATCAACGTGCCCGCTTCTGACAGCGAGGAGGTACGGGGATGATTCTGCAAGCGCTCAATGCCTATTACGAACGTTCCGGTGAATTGCCGCGCGAAGGGTGGATTCGCCGGGGCGTGGACTACATCGTGGTGCTAAATACCGAAGGTAATTGCACCAATATCGAACCGGTGGGGGAAATGAAGAAAGGCAAAACCGTCTCCCGTGAAATGCTGGTGCCTGCCATAGGCAAGCAAGCGATGAAGCATACCAACAGCGGCACCGACGCCAACCTGCTCTGGGACAACGCCAGTTTTGCGCTGGGGTCTGGGAAGAAAGGAGCGCAGAAACTGACCAGTTTTCTCGACACTATGCGAGTCTGGCTAAAGGAGTGCCATCAGGATACCGGGATTAAAGCGGTCCAACGCTTCTGCAAATCGCTGCAAACAAACCCTGACAGCCTTGCTGATTTGCTGAAGCGTTTCCGACTGGACGAGGAATTTTCCAAGCGCGACCCGGTACTGGTTTTCCGCTTAGTTGGTGACGTTGAGGAGGTACACGCACGCGCCACCGTCAGGGCGACCTACGAGAAGCAGTTCGCTCTTGATGACCCGAATCCCCTCATCGGGAATTGCCTCATTACCGGGAAACACGGTGTTCCCATCGCACCCAACGAGACTGTCATCAAGAATGTATGGAACGCACAGCCTGCGGGTGCGAACATCATTTCGTTCAACGCGCGCGCCTTCGAGTCCTACGGCAAGCGTAATCGGAACGGGGAAAATGCTCCGATCAGCAAGGGCGCGTCTTTTGCCTACACGACTGCACTCAATCATTTGCTTACGTCTCGCCAGCGTATTCAAGTCGGCGACTCCTCCACTGTGTTTTGGGCGGAAGAAGCCCACGATCTGGAAAGCGTCCTGCCGGATCTGTTCGGCGAACCGCCCAAAGACGACACCGACCGGGGCACGGACGCCTTGAATGTGCTGTATCAGGCTGTGCAGTCTGGCAAATTCACCAAAGGCGAAGCAAACACCCGTTTGCATGTTTTGGGCCTGGCGCCGAACGCCGCTCGTATTGCCATCCGTTTTTGGGAAACGGCCCCGGCGCACGAACTGGCTCGACGCATCGCCCGGCATTTCGACGATATCGAGATCGCCCGTGCCCCCCACGATCCGGAACACCTGTCCCTATCTGCGCTTTTGAAAGCCAGTAGCCGACGCAAGTCAGACGGCAGCTATGACATACCGCCCAGCCTGGGCGGCGAGGTCATGCGTGCCATTCTGGAAGGGCTGCCCTATCCCGCACCGTTGCTCAATCTTGCGGTGCAGCGCTGCCGGGCGGAACAGAAACCGACCTACGCCCGCGCTGCTGCCATCAAAGCCGCGTTGAATCGCTTGATTCGTCGTGCCAACCTAACTGCATCCAGCCCCGAGAAGGAGTTTCAGACCATGCTTGACCCGACCAGCACCAATTCGGCCTACCGTTTGGGGCGGCTATTTGCCACTCTGGAAAAAGTACAGGAAGAGGCCAGTCCAGGTCTTAACGCGACCATCCGTGATCGCTACTACAGCGCTGCTTCCAGCACACCCGTCGCCGTGTTCACCACGTTGCTGCGATTGAAGAATCATCACTTGGGCAAACTTTCCAAAGGCCGCGCCGTGCAGATGGAAAGACTGATCGGCGAAATCATCGGCGAGCTGGATGACTTTCCCCGCATTCTCGCCTTGCCGGATCAAGGCCGCTTTGCCCTGGGGTACTACCATCAACGCCAAGCCTTCTTCACCAAATCCGACACCCCGACCACCGACAACAAAGAGGAACCCAAATGAGTCTGACTAACCGCTACGACTTCGTACTGCTGTTCGACGTGAAAGACGGCAACCCAAATGGCGACCCCGATGCCGGCAATTTGCCACGATTGGATGCCGAGACTGGCCACGGGCTGGTGACGGACGTTTCCTTGAAACGCAAGGTGCGCAATTTTGTCGGCATGACAAAAGGCGAGCAGCCCCCATTCGAGATTTATGTGAAAGAGAAGGCCATCCTTAACAATCAGCACAAGCGCGCCTATGCGGGAATTGGGCGCGAAGACTTGATTGCGGGCGACGACAAGAAACGCAAAGGCGGCAATGCCGTAGACGATGCCCGCCAGTGGATGTGCCGCAACTTTTTTGATGTACGAACTTTCGGTGCCGTTATGTCGACCGGCATCAATTGCGGCCAGGTGCGCGGCCCGGTACAAATCACTTTTGCCCGGTCTATCAATCCCATCATTACCCAGGAACACTCGATCACCCGTATGGCTGTCGCCACCGAAGCGGAAGCCGAAAAGCAAGAAGGCGACAACCGCACTATGGGCCGCAAACACACTGTGCCCTACGGCCTGTACTTGGCGCACGGTTTTGTCTCTAGCTTCCTCGCCAAGCAAACCGGCTTTTCCGAGGAGGATCTGGAACTTCTCTGGCAGGCTTTGGCCCAGATGTTCGAGCATGACCGTTCCGCCGCACGCGGCGAGATGACGACGCGCGGACTATATGTGTTCAAGCACGATTCGGAATTGGGGAACGCTCCGGCCCATGTCCTGTTCGAGCGCGTCCGGACGAAGCTCAAGGAGGGGGTGAGCGCCCCGCGCAGTTTTGACGATTACGATGTGGCTGTTGAAGATGCCAATCTGCCCGCAGGCGTGACACTTTTGCGCAAGTGTTGAAAACAGGCCCGAGATGCCGCGCATAGCCATTTCGGCCACAATAAGCTTCTCTCCCTGATCTTCTGAGGAAATAAACATGGACTGGCGCGAGCGAATCACTTCCGATGCCGATACCCTGTGCGGAAAGGCGCGCATCAAGGGCACACGCATCGGCGTGATGTTTATTCTCGATCGTCTGGCCGACGGCTGGTCGGAGGCGGACATTCTTGATAGCTATCCACGCCTGAAGCGGGAGGACTTGCAGGCGGTGTTCGCTTTCGTGCGTGATTGTCTGAAGGACGAAACCTTCATCATGCATGCTGTGCTGAAGTCAGGGAACAATCAGCATGACGACAGCGGTGACGACGGCGGCATTGCGGGCGCCGGGTGAAACACCTACAGGCCGCTTTGCAGTGGTGACGCGGGACGACACCCGCCGGTGTTTGTCATCGATGCGACGGTCGAGTGGGTGCGAGCTTGCCGTCAGGCGTGATGCCAAGCCGAAAGTGCTGAATGCCTTATCGCCGTTCGCCCCAATATCCGGGGCGGCGCCGATGGTGCGCTACGGCCAGCACGCGCAGGATATCGGAATCAATTCTGTACACGATGGAATAGGGATATCGATGAATCACCATGCTCCGGGTGTTGCTTGCGGCGGGTGTGCCCATGACTGGGTGATCGCCTAGCAGGGCCAAGGTGTGATGTACTTCGTTCCTGAAATCCGCGGCATGAAACCGGCCGGCCTCGACTGCATACCGGCGCGTGGCCTCAGCGAACTCTGCGCGAGCCGCTGGTGCGAATATGACCTTCACTTATTGTGGGCGGCGATGAGCGCGTCGATTTCCTTGAATACTTCCTCGGCG
>NZ_DATKTK010000010.1:0-2811 GCF_035531155.1 Sulfuricella sp.
TTCTCGACAAATCCACCGAAAGCGAGATCACGTCCCCTGAGACTCGTCGCCTATGAATGGGGCTAACCCCTCCATCGAGCGGACAGCCCACGGCAAGCCGTGGCCTGCCGCTCATGTCGAACGTTTGGTGCCAACGCAAAAGGCCTGAGTGTCCACATGACCTGCCCCGCGATTTTAGACCAACTGGACGAGGGGATTTTCAACGGAAGCCCGCACGGACTGCAAACCCCCGCGCAAACGGATTCCCCCTGCTGCCATCCGATCATCTCTTCCGGCCGGTACCGCTTTTTCGACATGTTTTCCTCCTCCTCGAATCGGTCTGAAAAGCATTAACACCGATCGGACCGATCTGAGGGGGCCGGTCACTCGTATTAACCGTAATTCATGCTATTATCGTTCTGGGTTTGCGCGTTGGTTCCAAACATTCAAGATGAGGATAAATGAGAACACTTCAGCGGGACGGGGTGTCTAAAGAATATAAAATCTCTTGAACAATTTGGCGTCCGGCAGAGCCGGTTGTATCCAGGAGGTGCGCTCATGTCGATCATTCTTCCCGACCTTTCCGCCGTCATTTCCGGCATCGTCACCCTGAGCGCAAACGGAGGCGAAAAACTTTTCCTGCCGGAAATCCATACCGCTCTCTACCAGATGAAGCAACACAACAGGATGCTCTCCGGTCTCTGGTTTTCCATCACCGGGAGTGTGTGTTACTCGCGGGATGTCGAAAATGTCCTTCGCGATCTTGCCTCCGAAGGGGTCGTGAAAATCGAGGCGGGTTCCGTCGTCCTGAAAAATATCGGGTTCCTGCGGAAACGGCTCCGCAGCATGCTGCCAGTCCGGCAATACCGGAAACTCCTGAAGTCCTCCCGGAAGTTTTACGCACGCCTGGGAGCCTGATCCCGAATGATTATAAATCCTCGCCGGAAGGTCGATCGGCGCCACAACCCTCGATAATTGCCATTCCTTCTGACGACCTACGCCCCTTGACTGCGTGGTAGCATATAATGCTTTAGTAGTACCCGCATAAATAGTGTCCTGTCGAAGACGAAAAAATGAGAGGAGACACTGATGATTTACACCGCACCCGGCGCCGCCGGCGCGAAGGTCCAGTTCAAGGCCAAATACGACAATTTCATTGGCGGCAAGTGGGTCGCCCCGGTCAAGGGTGCATACTTCGACGTCATCACCCCGATCAGCGGCAAGCCTTTTACCAAGGCTGCCCGCTCCAGCGCCGAAGACATTGAGTTGGCACTCAACGCCGCGCACGCCGCCGCCGACAAGTGGGGCCGCACACCGCCAGCCGACCGCGCCAACGTGCTGCTCAAGATCGCCGACCGCATCGAAGCCAACCTCGAACTGCTGGCCTACGCCGAGACGGTAGACAACGGCAAGCCGATTCGCGAAACGCTGAATGCCGACATCCCGCTCACCATCGACCACTTTCGGTACTTTGCTGGCTGCGTGCGCGCGCAGGAAGGCGGAATCAGCGATATCGACGAGAACACCGTCGCCTACCACTTCCAAGAGCCGCTCGGCGTCGTCGGCCAGATCATCCCGTGGAATTTCCCGATCCTGATGGCGACGTGGAAGATCGCTCCCGCGATCGGCGCCGGCAACTGCGTGGTGCTCAAGCCCGCCGAATCCACTCCGATCAGCATCCTGGTGCTGGCCGAACTGATCGCCGACCTGTTGCCCCCGGGCGTGCTCAACATCGTCAACGGTTACGGGCGCGAGGCCGGCATGCCGCTGGCCACCAGCAAGCGCATTGCCAAGATCGCCTTCACCGGCTCCACGACCACCGGCCGCGTCATCGCACAGGCCGCCGCCAACAACCTGATCCCGGCCACGCTGGAACTCGGCGGCAAGTCGCCCAACATCTTCTTCCGGGATATCGCCGACGCCGACGACGGGTTCTTTGACAAGGCCATTGAAGGCCTTGTGCTGTTCGCCTTCAATCAGGGGGAAGTGTGCACCTGCCCGTCCCGCGCCCTGATCCAGGAATCCATCTACGACACGTTCATGGCGCGCTGCCTGGCCCGCGTCAAGGCGATCAAGCAGGGAAACCCGCTGGATACCGACACCATGCTCGGCGCCCAGGCCTCCAAGGAACAGTTGACCAAGATCTTGACCTACCTCGATCTTGGCAAAAAGGAAGGCGCCCAGGTGCTGATCGGCGGCAAGCAGGCGAACCTCGGCGGCGAACTGGAAGGCGGCTACTATGTTCAGCCAACAATGTTCAAGGGTCACAACAAAATGCGCATCTTCCAGGAGGAAATCTTCGGCCCGGTGCTCGCCGTGACCACCTTCAAGGACGAGGCGCAGGCGCTGGAAATAGCCAACGATACGCTATACGGCCTCGGCGCCGGTGTTTGGAGCCGTAATGGCAACGTCGCCTACCGAATGGGCCGCGCCATCAAGGCCGGCCGTGTGTGGACCAACTGCTACCATGCATACCCTGCCCACGCCGCCTTTGGCGGCTACAAGGAATCCGGCATCGGTCGGGAGACGCACAAGGTGATCCTCGACCACTACCAGCAGACCAAGAACCTGCTGGTCAGCTACAGCGAGCAGAAGCTCGGCTTCTTCTGATTCTTCGCTCGCCGTTCAACAGGTCACTCTTCGGGGGCGGGCGACCGCTCCCTTTTTACGCATGGAGACAGGCATGGTTGAAAAAGTTATTGCCACGGAAGCGGCGCTCGAGCTCATCGAGTTGCTCAAGCGGAAACACGGTCCACTGATGTTCCACCAGTCTGGCGGCTGCTGCGACAACAGCGCCGCCAACTGCTTCCTGCCCGGCGAAATCACCATCGG
>NZ_DATKTK010000011.1:0-22443 GCF_035531155.1 Sulfuricella sp.
GGTATTCGCCAATTCTTGCAGGTTATTTGCCGCACTGGCGGTTTCGGCTGCGGCGGCACTGTTCTCTTCGGTCATTTGCGCCACTTTTTCCACCTGGCTGGCAATGTCATTGCTGGCGCTGCTCTGCTCGGTCAGGGCCGAGGAGATGTCGTTGACGACCACCTGCTCTGCCCCGTCCTTGATCTGGATGATGGCCGAGCCGGCCTGGTTCGCCAGCGTTACGCCGCCACTGACCTGGTTGACGGCTGAGCTCATGGTGGAGACGGCAGCTTGTGCGCTGTGCTGCATCGTACCGATCATCTGGGTGATTTCTTCCGTGGCCTTGGTGGTACGTTCCGCCAGCTTACGTACTTCATCGGCCACCACGGCAAAGCCCCGGCCTTGCTCACCGGCGCGAGCGGCCTCGATCGCCGCGTTGAGCGCGAGCAGATTGGTCTGGTCGGCGACATCCTTGATGACCTGGACGATAGAGGAAATCTGGTTCGACTGC
Organism: Sulfuricella sp.; assembly: GCF_035531155.1. NCBI lineage: Bacteria > Pseudomonadati > Pseudomonadota > Betaproteobacteria > Nitrosomonadales > Sulfuricellaceae > Sulfuricella > Sulfuricella sp. The sequence continues at coordinate 491 of NZ_DATKTK010000011.1, forward strand.
TGATCCAGCTCTTCGATGGCTTGGGCGGTGTGGCGCACGGTTTCGGCGATTTGCGACATTTCCGAGGCGGCCTTGTGGATGATTTCCCCGCCCTCGGTGGAGAGTTTGCCCGATTTGCGGGAGATATCCACGGCTTCGCGTGCACTCTCGGAAACGTGATTGATGCTGACGGTCATTTCTTCGACCGCGGCCGCCATGGCGGAGGTCGCCTCGCTCTGGGACGAAGAACTGGTGGCGACCTGACCTGATGCGGCAGAAAGGCTTTGCGCCGCATCCGAGACCTTGGCCACGCTGCCGAGCACTTGGCCGAGGGTCTGCTGCAAGGCAGCCATGAGTTGGTTGAAGGACTTGGCGGTTAGCCCGACTTCATCTTCGGTGTTGACCGGGATGCGCCGGGTGAAGTCGCCGTTTTTCTCGACTTCGGTGATGGTGGCGCGCATCTGGTTCAGTGGAATAGTAATTGAGCGGGAGATCAACACCGCCGCTGCCATGCCGATCAGCAATGCCGCTATGCTTATCGCCAGTGCGATAGTGGCGATTCTTTCCACAAACCCATTCAAGCGCTCTTGATCATCCGCCATGCGCTTGGTCGACCCTTTTGCAAGATTTACGACCTCATCGACTGCCTTGTGTGTCTCGTCCTTGAATTCCCCCGTCGCGCGATTCGCGTCCTGGGTGGTTGTAATCTCGCCAGCTTTGATTTTCTGATAAATGCCTTTGACACCGGCTTGGTATTTTTCCACGTTTTCCTTGGCGCTCTGCACCATCTGCTTGTCTTCCGGCAGAACGACAATTTTTTCCAGGTCACCGATCCTGGCTGTCAGGCGCTCCTTTTCATCGCTCCAACTATTGAAGTATTTTTCGACTTCCTTGGCGGAGCTTATGTTAATGAACATGTCCTTCTCGAATCGCCGCAGGCCAAGCATATTCGCTCTGGCGCGAACGGAATTTTCCATTATCTTCAGATCGCCATTGAGAGTTTTCGAAATTTCATCGTGATACGATGCAATCCCCCACTTGCCAACGCCCCACACGGCGATCAAGAGCACCAACAGGATAGCAAAGCCCAAATACAACCTGGTTCCGATTTTCATGCTTTTCAAATCCCTTTTGGTATATCGGGATAATTATACATGAATGTCCTTATATCATGTAAAATGGATACCCCTTTAATGACAAAGGGAAATACCTAATCAGGCAGGAGCACCTATCGCCCAGCCCTCAAGAGCAGTCTCAATGACTCGATCAAAATCACGATAAAATGGCTTATGCAGGAAAAAACAATGGCAGTTATTTGTATCGTTACAATCGTGGCACAACCCACGCACTGACTCACACTTGATGACTTTTTTGATCGTTTCCGAGGTATGTGTAGCCAGGATCACCAGTCGAGCATCCGGTTTGACGGCCTTGATCTTGCCAACCAGCGAAAACTGGGTGATCAGCGGCGATAGCATATCGACAATCACCAGCGACCAATGATCAGGATGGCTCTGATAGGCATGCAACGCCACTGAAGGCTCAGTGAAATACATGGCATTAATGCCATCCTGATGGGCAAGTATCTCTAAATAAAGGCATGTTGACACATCATCGCTAACAATCATGAAATTCATCTTCTCGCCTCCCACATGCATCCCAATTGCCTTGAATAAGTGATTCAAGTCTAACGCCAGATTAAAAAAAGCCCATCGGGGGAAGAATAATTATGTGGCGGGTAACACCCTGAATAGTCGATAGGTGGGAATACGATGATTGACTAGTGGAATCCCCTAACCGGAAAAGGTCAGCTGGAATCAAGCTGATTTATCGTGATTATACCGATAGCATCTGCGAGCCACATGAAGCGCTCGTGATGCCTTTCCGGCGAAACGGCTGGCATCTCATTCCGGATAATGATGCTTGCCGACGCTCACACGCTTAGCCTGTAATCCCTCGGCAGCAGGTTCCTCCAGGAACTGAACTTCACTGCCGATTTCGAGCTTGTCAAAATCCGGATGGCTTACGTTATCCCGGCTGAAATAAAGCTCATCACCCTCCGGCGTGTCGATAAAACCAAAACCCTCTACCGGAAATAGCCTGGCTATATGCCCATGACGCGGCGATTCATGAATTTTTGTATCGCCACGCTGGCGCCGCCCATAATCCTCCAGCCGACGCCTTGCCGCATCGAATGTATCTCGCAACGCCACATAGAGGTCTTCATGGAGGTCGCGATTGACCACCAACTCCGCGCCAGGAACGGAGATATCGAGCCGCACATTAAAAAGCTTGCCTTGGTGTTTGTGTTTTCCCGCAAATTCGAGCGAAACTTTGCAGCCGACAATTTGGGAATAGAACGATTCCAGCTTCTCCACCTTCTCCCTGATATGTGTTTCCACCGCCTCGGAATGGGGCATGTCGCGAATGACGATTTGGAGTGGGCGTTGCATGGTCATACCTCCTTTAATTTAATGCCTGACATGGGCTTCCCTGGACCGTCCACGCGGGCTCACCTTGGCCAGTTCAGTCATTTCCTCAGCCAGAAGATCCAGAATATCGTCCGCCGATACAATGCCCTCCAGGCCGCCTTCCCGGTCGACAACCGGGATACGTCGTATCCCCTTGTTGCGCATCAGCTCGATCGTCTCGAACACACCTTCGCTTTCCTGAACGCTGACCAGTTGCGGGCTCATGATGTCACCCACGCTGAAGTCATTAAAATCCAGAGATTTCGCGATAATTTCAACGACAATGTCGCGGTCGGTCACAATGCCGACCGGCATCCGCCTGCCGTCGACGACATCCACGACCACCAGGTCACCTACGTGGTGCTGGCGCATGAGCTGTGCTGCTTCTGGAATGGTGGTTTTTCTCATGGCGAACACCACCTCGCGGTTGCAAAATTCACCGATGGGCATGGCGCTTCCTCTCGAATAGTTAAGGTCTGGGGATGAAAATCTGGGCAAAATGGGAATGCCCAATTTCAATATAGAACATTTCACGAGAACGACAGGCAAGCTGGCTTTATAGCTTATCCATCCAGACTTCCAACCCCTGGGCATTGAGTTCGATATCGTTCTCCAGCAACGCGCGGGCCTCATTCCGGGAAAGTCTGCAACCGTGCACATCAAGGCAATCCAGCAGATAGTTTCCCAGTCCTTCTACCAAGCGCTGATGGCGCATCGCCCCGGCATCACGCACTCCCTCGGCGATGTTCACGAAATCTTCCAGCATATGGTGCAGGTCGTCCGCCAAGCGCGGCAACCGGGTCACCCTGCCATAGTGGGTCAGGTAAGCGGCGCGGGGATGGTGGGACATGATAAGGTCAATCGAATCATGTGCCGCCTCCGGCTCGAACTGCACGGGAGTGGTCGTAGGAAAAATGAACTCCCGCCCGTCGACATCAAACTCGCGATATGAAATTCCGAAGGTATCGCCGGTAAAAATGCCGCCGCTGCGCTCGTCGAAGATGCAGAAATGATGGTGGGCATGGCCCGGCGTGTCGAGGAACAATAATCTCCGGCCATTCATCTCCAGGGTGAACTCGTGCGGCGCCTCGATCACGCGCTCGGCGGGAACCGGCACGATTTCCCCGTAGGCCCGGCGAAAATCTTCCTCGCCGTAAACCGCGATCGAGCCCGCCACCAGCTTGGACGGGTCGATCATGTGGCGCGCTCCGCGCGGATGCACGACCAGCATCGCCTCGGGAAACAGGCGCATCATCTCGCCCGCGCCGCCCGCGTGGTCGAGGTGGACGTGAGTCACGATCACATAGGCGATATTTTCCGGGCGCAGGTTTTTCTGCCGCATCACCTCCAGCACGCCGGGAACCGAGAAATTCGTCCCGGTGTCGATAATGGCGGCCTTGTCACCTTCGACCAGCAAGTGGATCGCAGCCAGGCCGGGCCGGATGTGATGGGCGTCTATCGCGGTAATTCCGTCTTCGTAATCCTGGTGGTTTTCAGTCATGTTTAGTCGCTCTTCCAATGAAATATGCAATTAACGGTACAATTCCAAGTCTGGAGAGTAAAAATACCATGACTAGCATCCGCCAAGAAGACTTAATCGCCAGCGTCGCCGACGCGCTGCAATACATTTCCTACTACCACCCGCTCGACTACGTCAAGGCGCTGGGCGAAGCCTACGAACGGGAGGCCTCCCCCGCCGCCAGGGACGCCATCGCCCAGATCCTCACCAACTCGCGCATGAGCGCGATGGGCCACCGCCCGATCTGCCAGGACACCGGCATCGTGGTGGCCTTCGTCAAGGTCGGCATGGACGTGCGCTGGGATGCCCGGATGAGTGTCACCGATATGGTCAACGAAGGCGTGCGCCGCGCCTACTCGAACCCCGACAACGTGCTGCGCGCCTCGGTGGTGGCCGACCCCGCCGGAGCGCGCAAGAACACTCGCGACAACACCCCGGCGGTGATCCACTACGAGATCGTTCCCGGCGACAAGGTCGAGATCATCCTGGCGGCCAAGGGCGGCGGCTCGGAGAACAAGGCCAAGTTCACCGTCCTCAACCCGTCGGACAGCCTCGTCGACTGGGTGCTGAAGACCGTCCCCACCCTGGGCGCCGGCTGGTGCCCGCCGGGGATACTCGGCATCGGCATCGGCGGCACGGCGGAAAAAGCCATGCTGCTGGCCAAGGAAGCCTTGATGGAGCCGGTCGACATCCACGAACTGCAGGCGCGCGGACCGCAAAACCGGGTGGAGGAACTGCGCCTGGAGCTATATGAAAAAGTGAATGCGCTGGGCATCGGCGCGCAGGGCTTGGGCGGCCTCACCACTGTGGTGGATATCAAGATCAGGGACTACCCGACCCACGCCGCCGGCCTGCCGGTCGCGATGATCCCCAACTGCGCCGCCACCCGCCACATCCACTTCACCCTCGACGGCAGCGGCCCGGCCGTGCTGACCCCGCCGAATCTCGACGAATGGCCGAAGGTGGACTGGCAGCCCGCCGCCGATTCGCGCCGCGTCAACCTCGACGCCGTCACGCGCGAGGAGATCGCCACCTGGAAGCCGGGCGAAACCCTGCTCCTGTCGGGCAAGCTGCTCACCGGGCGCGACGCCGCCCACAAGCGCATCGCCGACCTGTTCGCCAAAGGGGAAAAACTGCCGGAGGGCGTGGACTTCACCAACCGCTTCATCTACTACGTCGGCCCGGTCGACCCGGTGCGCGACGAAGTGGTGGGCCCGGCCGGCCCCACCACGGCGACCCGCATGGACAAGTTCACCGACCTGATGCTGGACAAGACCGGCCTGATCGGCATGATCGGCAAAGCCGAGCGCGGCCCGGCGGCCATCGAGAGCATCCGCAAGCACAAGGCGGTTTACCTGATGGCGGTGGGCGGCGCCGCCTACCTCGTGGCCAAGGCGATCAAGGCGTCCAGGGTGCTGGCCTTCGCCGACTTGGGGATGGAAGCGATCTACGAATTCGAAGTCAAGGACATGCCGGTCATCGTGGCAGTGGACGCCAACGGCACGTCGGTGCACGAAACCGGCCCGGCGGAGTGGCGCATGAAAATCGGCAAAATTCCGGTAGCAACCCCTCGTTAACCGCAGAGGCGCAAAGGCGCAGAGAAGTACGGAATAAGTAAAAACTCTGCGCCTCTGCGCCTCTGCGGTAAAAGGTTTTTCCTGTGATCGAACCCGCCATCAAAACCACCCTCACCCTGCCGACGCAGGAGGTCTTTTACCGCCTCTACCGCTTCGACAGCGCCCCGCCGCGCCGCCTGCTGCTCCTCCACGGCGGCGGTGTGGCGGGCAAAATCACCTGGGGCGGCATCCTACCCCATCTCAGGCACTGGAACGAAATCCTCGTGCCCGACCTGCGCGGCACCGGCAAGACCCGCTACCCCGACCACAAGGAACACGGCTTCGAGGCCGAGGAAGTGGTGGCCGACCTTAACGCCCTGCTCGATCACCTGGCCTGGGAGAAATTCGACCTGGGCGGCTACTCCTACGGCGGGCTGATCGCCATGCTGCTCAAGGCCACCCGCCCGGCAGCGGTGGAAAACACCTACCTGCTCGAACCCGCCCTGCTCGGCAAGATGAGCGACGAGGAATCGATCCGTTCGCGCGAACTGATCCTGCACGCCGCCAAGCGGCTGCGCGAGCTGGAAAACGTGGGGGAAGGACTGGAACTGTTCCTCGACGCCGTCGCCCCCAACCGCAGCCGCGGCTCGAAGAACGAGGAAATCATCCGCGAGCGATTGTCTCACCGCCCGGCAGGGCTGGCCTGTGCCATCGAATGCGTCTCCCACGCCGCCAAACGCCTCGACCGGAAGCAATTGATTAAAGCCCAGGCCAACGTCAGCAGCTTCATCGGCGGACGCTCCCACCCTGCGGTCTACCAACTATGCCAGGAGATTGCGGCGAGCAGGCACGACTGGGCCTGCCACCTGATCCAGGGTGCCGACCACGCCCTGCCTTTCCAGAAACCGGAAGTCATTGCCGAATTGATGAATGCCGATTTGGCGCCAAATCCGCGCGGCACAGAAAAAGATTGAACCCCACCCTCGCCGAAACGCTGCTCGCCATCCTGCGCGCCCATCCCGACGGCCTCTCCGAATACGACCTGATCCGCAAGCTCGCCCACGACGATCCCGCTTTCGGCCCCGACGCCTACACCGACGAGCTTTCCCTGTTCCAGTGCCACTTCATCCTGTTCCACCACCTCTACCGCCTGCGCGACGATCTGTGGAATGAACGGCAAGGCGACCTCGCCATCCATTGCCTGAAAATCGTGCTACGCCCCTACTCGGACGGAGTCGGTCGCCTGCCCACCACCCCCGACCCGCTGCGGGCCTACTACCTCGACCTCTCCCACCTGGAAAAAACCGGCAAGCAGGAAATCCTGGAACTGCTCGACACCTTCTGGCTGCGCTTCGCCCGCCTCGACCAGCGCGCCGAAGCCCTCAACGCGCTGGGGCTCGCCGACCCGGTGGCTTACCCGGAGATCAAGCGCCGCTACCGGGAACTGGCGATGGAACACCACCCCGACCGGGGCGGAGAGATGGAAAAGCTCCAGGCCATCAACGCCGCCATGGGGCTGCTGGAACCGCACCAAGAGTCGAAAATGTAGCCTGGATGCAGCGCAGCGGAATCCGGGTTAATATTCCACAATGGTTCTCTACCGCCGCAACCGCCTACCGGGCGGAACCTTTTTTTTCACAGCAACCCTGCGGGATCGATCATCCCACGCTCTGGTGGAACATATCGCCCCGCTACGTGAAGCGTTCCGCGCCGTTTGCCGCCAACACCCGTTCCGGATTGACGCCATCGTCATTCTTCCCGATCACCTTCACACCAATTGGACGCTGCCGCCAGGCGACGACGATTTCCCCGGCCGGTGGCGCGCAATCAAGAGCGCATTCACCCGTACAGTCGTAAAATCTGGCCTGGCCGTCGCACGCAACCGAAAGGGCGAATACTCGCTGTGGCAACGGCGTTATTGGGAGCACACCATCGCCGATGACATGGATTTTCAGCACCACGTGGATTACATTCATTTCAATCCGGTCAAACACGGCTTGGTAAAACGTGTGGCGGATTGGCCGCACTCCTCGTTCCACCGTTACGTTCAGCAGGGAATTCTTGTGCCTGAGTGGGCGGGAACACCGGCAGAAGAAGATGGGAAAAGTTTCGGGGAATAGTTGGTTTGGCATCCCCGGATTCCGCTACGCTGCATCCGGGCTACTTGTTACTTGCTGGATGGTTACAAGGTGTCAAATTCAGTGCTTGTATATCTTCCTGGCTTCTGCGCGCAGGACATCTACATCCACCGCCAGCGCTTGGAAACTACATAGCGCCAGTGCGACCGCCAATATTTTTTTCATGATTTTCTCCTTGTTGTTGCTGTATTAGTCCAGGTTAAAAGCAAGCGTAGCCCGGCTGCAGCGCAGCGGAATCCGGGAACCCCTTACTCCGCCCCCTTCACCAGCACTTCCCGATTCCCATTACTCTGCATCGTTGAAACCAGCCCCGCCTTTTCCATCTGTTCGATCAGCCTTGCTGCCCGGTTATAACCGATCCTGAGCTGGCGCTGCACCAGCGAGATCGAGGCGCGGCGCGATTTGAGGACCAGCGCCACGGCCTGGTCGTACATCGGGTCGGATTCGGCGTCGCCGCCTGCTTCGCCACCCTCGCCCTCACCGGCGACTTCCGGCGCGTCGAGGATGCCTTCGACGTAATCCGGCGCGCCCAGCGCTTTCAGATATTCGACCACCTTGTGCACTTCGTGGTCGGCGACGTAGGCGCCGTGCACGCGCTGCGGGTAGCCGGTGCCGGGCGGCAGGTAGAGCATGTCGCCTTGGCCGAGTAGCGCTTCTGCGCCCATCTGGTCGAGGATGGTGCGCGAGTCGATCTTGCTCGATACCTGGAAGGCGACGCGGGTCGGGATGTTGGCCTTGATCAGGCCGGTGATCACGTCCACCGACGGGCGCTGCGTCGCCAGCACGAGGTGGATGCCGGAGGCGCGCGCCTTCTGCGCCAGCCTGGCGATCAATTCTTCGACCTTCTTGCCCACCATCATCATCATGTCGGCTAGTTCGTCGATCAGCACCACGATGAAAGGCATTTCCTCCAGGGGTTCGGGGGCATCCGGCGTGAGGCTGAAGGGGTTGGGCAGCTTCGCGCCGGATTTCTCCGCTTCGCGCACCTTCTGGTTGTAACCGGCCAGGTTGCGCACGCCCAGCGCCGCCATCAGGCGATAACGCCGCTCCATCTCGGCGACGCACCAGTTGAGCGCGTTGGCGGCGTGCTTCATGTCGGTCACCACCGGTGCGAGCAGGTGGGGAATGCCTTCATAGACGGAAAGCTCGAGCATTTTCGGGTCGACCAGGATCAGCCGCACCTTGGCGGGATCGGCCTTGTAGAGCAGACTCAGGATCATGGCGTTGATTGCCACCGATTTGCCCGAGCCGGTGGTACCCGCCACTAGCACGTGGGGCATTTTCCCCAAGTCCGCCACCACCGCCTTGCCGGCGATGTCCTTGCCCATGGCGATGGTAAGCGGCGAGGCCATGTCGGCGTAAACTTTTGAGCCGAGTATCTCGCGCAGGCGCACCACCTGCCGCTTGGGATTGGGAATTTCCAGCCCCATGCAGTTCTTGCCGGGGATGGTCTCCACCAGGCGGATGCTGACGACCGACAGGGCGCGCGCCAGATCCCTGACCAGGTTGGTGATCTGGCTGCCCTTCACGCCCACTGCCGGCTCGATCTCGTAGCGCGTGATCACCGGGCCGGGATAGGCGGCGATGACTTTGACCTCGACGCCGAAATCGGCCAGCTTGCGCTCGATCAGACGGGAGGTGAATTCCAGGGTGTCCGCGCTCAGCGTTTCGGTATCGGCTTCCGCCTCGTCCAGCAGATTCAGCGGGGGCAAGGGCGAATCCGGCAGATTATCGAACAGCGGCGCCTGCACCTCGCGCTCGGTGAGCGGAATCTGGGGGATGACCATCTGCGGCGGCTCGATGTGGACCGGCTTGTGATCGTCGAAACGCTTTTTCTCTTCCGCCACGACTTCCTCGCGCTTGTTCAGCGCCACCGAACCGGCACGCCGGTCCTGCCAGGCATCCCAGGTGCGGAAGATCCACAGATAACTGTTTTCCATGGCGCCACCAAGGCCTTCCATGAATTTCAGCCACGACATGCGGGTGAACAGGCTAAAGCCCACCGCCATGCTCAGCAGCAATATCAACGTGGCGCCGGTGAAACCTATGCTGGTGGACAGGGTGCTGCTGACCACCGATCCGATCATCCCTCCCGGCGCGAGCGGAAGGGCGGCTTTGAGGCTGTACAGACGCAACGCTTCCAGGCCGCTGCTGGCAAGCAGGAGAATGACAAAACCGGTGACCGCAACGAACAGTGAGCGCCGGTCGGACAAGCCTGCGCTTTCAATGCGCCGGTAGCCCCACCAGACCACATACAGGGAAAACACCACCCACCAGTAGGCTGAAAAACCGAAGACATAAAGCAGCATATCCGCCAGCCAGGCCCCCACCTCGCCGCCGGTATTCTGCACGGTAAGCCTGCTGCCGCTGTGCGACCAGCCCGGATCCGCATGGTCGTAACTGAACAATACCAGCGCCAGATACAAGGCCACGGCCACTACCGCCAGCCAGCGCGCCTCACGGAGCAGGCCAGATAATTTCGGCGAGAGCGGCTCGGGGGGAGCCTTGCGGTTTGAACCCCGCGTATTCAGGGAGGAAGTCTTATTCAGAAAGGCCATTGATGTGATTTGCTTGTAGCGGCGCCTATTAAGCCTGGTTAATTTTCCGGTCTGATCGAAAAAATCAGCGAGAATTATAGCGCCATCATACCAAGAAGTGAGGCATCCTAATCATCGACATGAAATGACTCTGGCGGCTGGCCAGTCTGATGCTTTAATGTGATCAAGATTGGTTCTGAATGATTTGCCTATATATTCAATAGCCATTAATATTAGAACAATTCTAATTGATGGATTAATTTTTAATACTCAAGTGGCAATAAATCAGCCTTTGAGATACCCTTACTTTTTTATGGAGAACACTCAAGATGTCCGTGAAACACTGCAAGTTGCTCATTCTAGGCTCCGGCCCAGCCGGCTACACCGCCGCCATTTACGCTGCCCGCGCCAACCTGAACCCGGTGATGATCACCGGCATGCAGCAAGGCGGCCAGCTCACCACCACTACTGAAGTGGACAATTGGCCCGCTGACGTTCTGGGCGTGCAGGGACCCGAACTGATGGAGCGCTTCCAGAAACATGCCGAGCGCTTCAATACCGAAATCATTTTCGATCAAATCCATACCGCCAAGCTCACCGAGAAGCCATTTACCCTGATCGGCGACTCCGGCACCTATACCTGCGACGCACTGATTATCGCCACTGGCGCCTCCGCCAAGTACCTCGGTCTACCATCCGAACAGGCGTTCATGGGCAAGGGTGTGTCCGGCTGCGCCACCTGCGACGGTTTCTTCTACAAGAACCAGGAAGTCGCCGTGATCGGCGGCGGCAATTCCGCCATCGAAGAGGCCCTGTACCTGGCCCACATCGCCAAGCATGTCACGCTGGTGCACCGCCGCGATACCTTCAAGGCGGAAAAGATCATGGTCGACAAGCTGCACGACAGGATCAAGAACGGCAACATCAGCCTCGAAGCATTCTGCGAACTGGATGAGGTGCTGGGCGACAAGACCGGTGTTACCGGCATGCGCATCAAGAATGTGAAGGACGGCAGCACCAAGGATATCCAGTTGCAGGGCATTTTCATCGCCATCGGCCACAAGCCCAATACCGACCTGTTCCAGGGACAACTGGAGCTGGAGGGCGGCTACATCGTCACCCGTGGCGGTAATCATGGCAATGCCACCGCCACCAGTATCGAGGGCGTTTACGCCGCCGGCGACGTGCAGGATCACATCTACCGCCAGGCCATCACCAGTGCCGGAACCGGCTGCCAGGCCGCACTCGACGCGGAGCGTTATCTCGACGATCTGGGCAAGTGACCGAAAAACGCAAAACCCCCAAAGAGCACAAGGTTGACGGTAAAACAACGCCGCCATCCTTGTCCGATGACGAATCCAGCCTCTTCCGCACCAGCATCGGCGACACCCGGCCGTTGCCGGATAACGGCAAGACCGTATTTCCTCCCCACCTCCCCTGGCCTGTTCTCCGGCAAAACCGGGCTGATGAAAACCCGTTGCCGACGGATGGATTAAGCGACTACATCCCCCAGGAACTGGCAGGAACCGAGGAGGAATTTTACTTCCTGCGCCCCGGCGTGGCGCCTCTGACCATGAAGAGACTGCGCCGCGGTCACTGGGCGATTCAGGCTGAACTTGATCTGCACGGCATGACCAGCGACGAAGCCCGAGCCTGCCTGACCGGATTTCTCGACGAATGCAAACAACTCGGCCTGCGCTGCGTGCGGGTCATACACGGCAAGGGGCTAAGCTCCCGGAACCACGAGCCGGTGTTAAAGCAGAAAACGGCCAGCTGGCTGATGCAACGCGACGAAATTCTGGCATTCTGCCAGGCACGGCCGATGGATGGCGGCAGCGGCGCGGTGATAGTGCTCCTCAAGGTAGCCCGGCTCTAATCTTGCCCTGATCTTGCCCTTCTCACTGGATTTCGCGGCCTCCCTCCCTTACAATCTCTCTCCTTCAGCAGTCCATACGTCGCCCCTACCATGACCGAAAACACCCCTGACGCACTTGAGGTTTCCATTGTTGTTCCGATTTACAACGAGGAAGAGAACCTCAGCGAGCTATTACGCCGGGTCAGCGCGGCGATGGAACCCACCGGACGCTCCTGGGAACTGATTTGCGTCGACGATTGCTCGTCCGACACTTCCGCCACGCTGCTGGAACAGCTCGCCACCACCCGCCCCTGGCTGCACCCCCTTTACCTGATTCGCAACTACGGCCAGTCGGCGGCGATGCAGGCCGGCTTCGACGCAGCCGTCGGTGCCGTGGTCGTCACCCTCGACGGCGACTTGCAGAACGACCCGGCCGACATTCCCGGCCTGCTGGATATGCTCGACCAGAGGCCGGAAATCGACATCATTTCCGGCTGGCGCAAATTCCGCCAGGATCGCTACATCAACCGCAAGCTGCCCTCGATGATCGCCAATGCCCTGATTTCGCGCATGACCGGCGTCCACCTGCACGATTACGGCTGCTCGCTCAAGGTTTACCGCAGCGAAAGCATCCGCGACGTGAAGATCTACGGCGAACTCCACCGCTTCATTCCGGCACTCGCCGCGCAATTCGGTGCCAAGGTGATTGAAGTGCCCGTTTCCCATCACGCCCGCATGCACGGCAAATCCAAGTACGGCATCGACCGCACTCTGCGTGTGGTCCTCGACCTGCTCTGGGTGAAGTTTCTGCTGCGCTTTCTGCACCGGCCGATGCACGCCTTCGGCGGAGCCGGCATCACCCTGCTCCTGCCCGGCCTGCTGGCGCTGGGTGTTCTCGTGGTCGAGAAGCTATTCCTCGGCGAAAACATCGGCGGCCGTCCACTCCTTCTGCTCGGCGTGATGCTGACCCTGATGGGCGTGCAGCTGGTCGCCATGGGCCTGCTGGGCGAGATCCTGATTCGCATCTACCATGAACCCGCCGGCCGGGCACAATACCTGCTGCGAGCCGCCCCACGCCGGCGCGGGACCGCCAAAGCCGCTCCAGAGCCGCATTCTTGAGCAAAACCGGCATCAAGATCCTGCGTTTCATCGCCGCGAGTTGCTTGCTCGCGGCCGTAATCTGGTACACCAACCCGGCCAAGCTGGTCAAGACCCTGAGCAGCGTGGAATTGCGCTGGTTCGCCCTGGCAGTAGCCGCCTCGATCCTGTCCAACATCGCCTCCGCCCTGCGCTGGGCGCACATCGCCCGCCTTTTCAGCCTTACTGCGCCCGCGTTGCCGCTTATCGCCATCTATGGACGCGGGGTGACGATCAACAACCTCCTGCCCGGCGCAACCCTCAGCGGCGATATGCTGCGCGCCTACCAGTTGCACAAACTGGGCAATCCGCTCGGACCATCCACGCTCAGCGTGGTGCTCGACCGCTTCAGTGGCCTCTGGGTGCTGTGCCTGGTCTCTGCCGCAGCGGCGGCGCTATGGAGCGGCACGAACTCCCTGACGCACGACCCTGTCCTGGCACAAAAACTGACCATTTACGCCGCCCTGCTCGGCAGCCTGATTCTGCTGCCCTTCCTGCCACTGCCGCGCTTTGAGCCCAAGGGACAAAGCAAGCTTGACGGACTGGTTCGATCATGGAACAACTTGGCCCAGCAGCTTGCCTTGTTTCGCAACAACCTGCCCAAGACGGCGCTGCAATCGGTGATGGTCCAGCTCTTTTCATCACTTGCCTTCTGGCTCGGCGGGATTTCGGTTGGACTGGATATCTCGTACTGGCTGGTGCTGGCCTTATGCGCACCGGTATTCATCATCGCCGCCCTGCCGGTCGGCATCGGCGGATGGGGCACACGCGAATTCGCCGCGGTACTGGTATTCGGCTTCGCCGGCGTATCCGGCGAGACTGCCGCCGCGACGGCCATACTTTACGGCCTGTGCGCCGTGATTCAGGGCATCCTCTACGCCCCATTGTTCCTGTTATCCAAGGACTAGCCTATGCCTTCGGGCGCCAGGCACCCGCTTCCGTGGTAAAAGTGGTAAAATTTGTCGGCTTTTCCAGGCTGCGACTGGCGCAAAAATCGTGCGGTTGTCAGCGACTTAACCACTAAACTCATCGAGCCTTACTTGCCAGATTTTTCACGCCCCATTCCACCCGCCCACTATGCCCTGCTCGCCGTCGCCGTGCTCGGCTGCTTCTTTCTCGGCATCGGCGGCTTTCCCCTGTTCGATCTCGACGAGGGCGCTTTCAGCGAAGCCACGCGCGAGATGCTGGCGAGCGGAAACTATCTGTCCACCACGCTCAACGGCGAGCCACGTTACGACAAGCCGATCCTGATCTACTGGCTGCAGGCGGCCAGCGCTTCACTGTTCGGCATCAACGAATTCGCCTTCCGCCTGCCCTCCGCCCTAGCCGGCAGCGGCTGGGTGATATTGACCTATCTGTTCGTGCGCCGCGCTGCCAATGCCAGGCAGGCACTGGCAGCGGGAATCATCACCGCCAGCGCGCTGGCGGTTTCCATCATCGTCAAAGTGGCCACCGCCGATGCCCTGCTCAACCTGCTGATCAGCGCTACCCTGTTCAGCGCCTACCTGTTCCTGCGCTTTCGCGAACGCAAATACCTGTATTTCGCTTTTGTCGCCATGGGCCTTGGCTTCCTGACTAAGGGGCCGGTCGCGGTGATCATCCCGGGCCTGGTGACTTTCCTCTACAGCGCGCTGCGCAAGGATTTCAAGGGGTGGCTGGCGCTGGCGCTGGATGGACGCGGCATTGCCCTGTTTGTCGCCATTGCGGCCCCGTGGTATGTGACCCAGTATCTGGTGGAGGGCGACGGCTTTTTCCGCGGCTTTTTCCTCAAGCACAACGTCGACCGCTTCTCCGCGCCGATGGAAAGCCATGGCGGCAATTATTTTTACTATGTTCCCGTACTGCTGCTGAGCGTGCTGCCCTACACCACGGTATTGCTCAAGGTTTTCGCGCAGTGGCGCCGTATCATCAAGGACGACTTGCAGCTTTTCCTCCTGCTGTGGTTCGCCAGCGTCTTCGTGATCTTCTCGCTTTCTGGTACCAAGCTGCCCCATTACCTGATTTACGGCTACTCCGGCGTCTTCATCCTGATGGCGGCTTACCTGGATGAACTGCGCTCGCGCTTTCTCGCTTTCCTGCCGCTGCTGCTATTGCTTGCAGTGCTGCTGTTCCTGCCGCAACTGATCGAAGCCGCCATCCCCCATATCAACAAACCCTATTACCGGGAAATGCTTGCAGCCACCCGGCAGTCATTGAGTACTTGGTATTACCCCTTTTTTGCGGGGTTCTCCCTGCTCACCCTGTATTTCATGGTGGAGAAGCGATTCGCCCTGGGCGCCAAACTGCTGGCGAGCGGCGTCATCCTGGCAACCGCCTTTTCCCTGCTGCTCCTGCCCTTATTCGGCGGCATGCAGCAGGGGCCGATCAAGGAAGCCGCGCTGCTGGCACGCGACCGCGGCTACACGGTAGTGATGTGGGGGCTCAACATGCCGAGCTTCAGCGTCTACAGCCAGCGCATCGTGGAAAAACGCGACCCGCGCCGTGGCGACATCGTGATCACCCAAACCCACCGCCTGACCGAGCTGCGCGCCTATGAAACGCTCTACAGCAAGAACGGCATCGCCCTGGTCAGGGTCAGCGAATAACGACGTGAACTTCATTTCCCCCGACCCCTGTCGCATTTCCTGGCGCGAGCCGCGCGTCTGGCTGGTGCCGCTGCTCGCATTCGCCGGCATGGCCGTACTCATTGCCAGCGACAGCAACCGCAGCCTGTTCCTGTATCTGAATGGCCTGAGCGCGCTGGCCAGCGATGTGCTGTGGCAGAACCTGACCGTACTGGGCGGCACCCTGGCCGGATTGACCCTGCTGGCCCCGCTGATCGGACGTCGCCCGGACATCCTCTGGTCGCTCGCACTCGCCGCCATCTTTGCCACCTTCTGGGTGCATGGCCTGAAAGGCCCGATCGGCATGGTTCGCCCGCCCGCAGTGATCCCACCGGAACTTCTGCATGTCATTGGCCCGGCGCACCGATACGGTTCATTCCCCTCAGGTCACAGCACCACGATTTTCACCGTGGCGGGCATCCTGAGCCTCTATCTCAGGCGAGGTTCCCTGACCTGGCTACTAGCTGCGGTTGCTCTTCTGATTGGCATTTCACGCATTGCAGTCGGCGTGCACTGGCCGCTCGACGTGCTGGGCGGCGCTTTCGGCGGCTGGCTTTCCGCAGTATTGGGCACCCTGCTCGCGCAACGCTGGCGCTGGGGAGTCAGCCGTTCCGGAAAATGGATAGTGGGGCTGGCGCTGGCGACTGGCGCGCTGGCCCTGCTGATTTCGCCCGACACCAGCTACCCCGAGGCGATTATGCTGCAGCGGGGGCTGGCGCTGGCCTGTCTGCTGCCAGTCTTCCTGCTGGTCTTCGGCCGGTCTCGTTTATAATGCTGGACAACGCTTTTTATACGGAAATTGCATGGCTCCCGATTCAGTGAACATACGACGCGCCTGGATGCTGCTTTTCCTGCTGATGGCCGCGGTCTGGTTCGGCAATCTCGAATATCGCAAGCTGGTCAGGCCGGATGAGGGCCGCTACGCGGAAATTGCCCGTGAAATGGCCACCAGCGGCGACTGGGTTACGCCGCGCCTGAACGACATCCAGTACTTTGAGAAACCCGCACTGCAATACTGGATCACGGCAGGCGCTTACCGCCTGTTTGGCGAACACCACTGGACGGCGCGGCTGTGGAGTGCGCTAACCGGATTTCTCGGCATCTTCTTCACCGCCTTCGCCGCGACCCGCCTGTTCGGTCGAGAGGCCGGCCTGTTAAGCGCCGCGGTACTCGGCAGCAGCCTGCTGTATACCCTGATCGCCCACATGAACTCCCTGGACATGGGGATGACGTTTTTCATGGGAGGCGCGCTGATGAGTTTCCTGCTGGCGCAGCAGGATGCGGCCAGCGCACGCGCCAACCGCCTGTGGATGCACGTTGCCTGGGCTGCCCTGGCGTTTTCCGTCCTGAGCAAGGGGTTGATGGGCATCGTCCTGCCCGGTGCGGTGCTGGTGCTTTACACTTTGATCGAGCATGATTTCGGCTTGTGGAAAAGGCTGCATCTGTTCAGCGGAATAGCGCTTTTCATGGCCATCGCGGCACCCTGGTTCATCGCGGTATCGATCGCCAACCCCGAATTTTTCCATTTCTTCTTCATTCATGAACATTTCGAGCGCTTCCTGACCAAAACCCACGGACGCTACGAACCCTGGTGGTGGTTCATCCCGGTGCTTGCCGCCGGCATCCTGCCCTGGATCATCACCCTGATCGATTCAATGGCGCGCGCATGGAAGGTCGAGCCTGCCGCAGAGCAACGGTTCAAGCCCAAACGCTTTCTGCTGATCTGGGCGGTGTTCATCTTCGTTTTCTTTTCCCTCTCCGGCTCCAAACTCGCCTCCTACATTCTGCCGATCTTCCCGGCTCTGGCGCTGCTGATCGGCGAACACCTCAGCCGCATCGACGGCCGCCGCTTGTTCTGGCAGATACTGCCGGTGGCCTTTCTGGCTGCCGCCGGCCTGCTATTGGCCCCCAACACGGTGCGCTTTGCCGGCAACGAACTGGCACGGGGACAATACGCCCTGTTCGCCAACTGGCTGCTGGCTGCGTCCGCCATCTGGCTGGTCGGAACGGTAGGCGCACTGTTGCTGAGTTACCGCGATAAAGTGCGCGGCGCGATCATCGCCCTCGCTTGCAGCAGCCTGATCGCCGCCCAGATCCTTCTGACCGGGCACGACAGCCTGTCGGCGACGCGCTCGGACTACGCAATCGCCGAGCAAATCAAGCCCCATCTGCGGCCCGGCGCACCTTTCTACAGCCTGGAAGGCTACGACCAGACGCTGACCTTTTACCTCAAGCGCACTGTGACCCTGGTCGCCTATCAGGACGAAATGGCCTTCGGCCTCGCCCAAGAGCCAGAAAAACTGCTGCCCCACAAATGGCTGCCGGACATCGAGTCCTTCAAGCAGGCATGGGTTCGGCAGCCCTACGCCCTGGCGATCATGCCGCATGCAACCTATCAACAACTCTCCCAGCAAGGACTGCCGATGCGGGTTATCGCCCGCAGTGTCGACAAGACGGCGGTAACCACACCATGAACCTGCTCAGTTTTTCCCTGATTCTGTTCGGCGTGCTGCTCAATGCCGCCGCCCAACTCCTGCTCAAGGCCGGCACCAATGCCGTCGGCCACTTCGCTTTCAGCCGCGACAATGTCCTGCCGGTGGGCTGGCAACTCGCCACCGAGCCGCACATCATGGGCGGTCTCACTTGCTACGTGATCAGCGTGGTGGTGTGGATCATGGCGCTATCGCGGGTCGAAGTCAGCATCGCCTATCCGATGTTGTCCATCGGCTACGTGGTGAACGCGCTCGCCGCCCTGTGGCTGTTCGGCGAGGCGGTTTCGGTCACCCGCATGGCCGGCATCGGCATTATCATTGTCGGCGTTTATGTCGTTGCGCGCAGCTAACAGATCAGGACTCAACACTTTGAACTACTTACCTTTCACCAAACCCACTCTCGACGAAGCCACCATCCAGGGCGTGGTCGAAGTACTGCGCTCCGGCTGGCTGGCCACCGGCCCCAACGTGCAGGCGCTGGAAAAGGCCCTGTCGGACTACTTGGGCGGGCGCATCGTGCGCACCCTCACCTCCGCCACCGGCGGGCTGGAAGTGGCCTTGCAGGTGTGCGGCATCGGGCCGGGCGACGAGGTAATCACGCCGGCGATGAGCTTTGCCGCCACGCCGAACGTGATCCTGCGGGTCGGCGCGAAGCCGGTGTTCGTGGACGTCGGCATCAATAGCCGCAATATCGATCTCAACCAGGTTGAAGCCGCGATCACGCCGAGGACGAAAGCCCTCATGCCGGTGCATTTCGCCGGCCTGCCGGTGGACATGGACGCGCTTTACGACCTTGCCCAGCGCCACAACTTGCGTGTGATCGAGGACGCTGCCCATGCCATCGGGTCGAGCTGGCAAGGCAAGAAAATCGGCAGCTTCGGCGACATCATCTCGTTTTCCTTCCACCCCAACAAGAACATGACCACCATCGAAGGCGGCGCGCTGTCCTTCGCCGATGCCGACGAAGTGAAGAAATTCGACCTGCTGCGCTTCCACGGCATTTCGCGCGATGCCGAGGGCAACATGGACGTCTCCGTCGCCGGCGGCAAGTACAACCTGTCCGATGTGGCTGCGCGCGTCGGTGTAGGCCAGTTGCCGCTGCTGGACGGCTTCAACGCCAAGCGCCGCGAGCTGGTGGCGCATTATTTCCAGCACTTCGCCACCGACCCGGCCTGCCTGCTGCCCGCACGCGGCCATGAAGAAGACGAAGCAGGCCACAGCTGGCACATGTTCGCTCCGCTGCTGCCGCTGGATCAGCTCAACATCAGCCGCAAACAGTTCATCGACGCCATGCACCAGCGTGGGCTGGGTGTCGGCATCCACTACCCGGCGCTGCACCTGTTCAGCCTGTACCGCGAACAGGGCTACAAGGAAGGCGACTTCCCCAATGCGGAAAAAATTGGCCGCGAAACCGTCACCCTGCCGCTGTTCCCGACGATGGAACTCGCCGATGTGGAGCGGGTATGCGCGGCAGCCAAGGAAATCATCGAGACCGCCAAAAAATGAACTCCATCGAACTCTCCGTCATCGTCCCGGTATACAACGAGGAACAAGGCCTGCAAACCCTGTTCGACCGGCTCTATCCCGCGCTCGACAAGCTCGGCGTCAGCTACGAGATCGTCTTCATCAACGACGGCAGCCGCGACCGCTCCGCCGCGATCCTGCGCGAGCAGTTCCAGCAGCGCCCGGACGTCACCCGCGTAGTGCTGTTCAACGGCAACTTCGGCCAGCACATGGCGATCATGGCCGGCTTCGAAATCTGCCGCGGCCAGCGCGTCGTCACCTTGGACGCAGACCTGCAAAACCCGCCGGAGGAAATCGGCAAGCTGCTCGCCAAAATGGACGAGGGCCACGACTACATCGGCAGCATCCGCAAGCAGCGCAGCGACAGCTGGTGGCGCCACGTCGCCTCGCGTGCCATGAACCGGCTGCGCGAACGCATCACCCGCATCAAGATGACCGACCAGGGCTGCATGCTGCGCGCCTACAGCCGCGACATCATCGACGCCATCAACAGCTGCAAGGAGGTCAACACCTTCATCCCGGCGCTGGCCTACACCTTCGCCCGGAACCCGGTCGAAGTGCTCGTGGAGCACGAAGAGCGCGCTGAAGGAGAGTCGAAATACTCGCTGTACAGTCTGATCCGTCTTAATTTCGACCTGATGACCGGTTTTTCGGTCGTGCCGCTGCAGTTATTCTCGTTCACCGGGATTGTGATCTCTGTCCTGTCGGCGCTGTTCGTGGTCTACCTGTTGATCCGCCGTCTGATCGTCGGTCCCGAGGCGGAAGGACTGTTCACCCTGTTCGCCATCGCCTTCTTCCTGATTGGCATCACCCTGTTCGGCATCGGCCTGCTCGGCGAATACATTGGCCGTATCTACCAGCAGGTACGCCATCGGCCAAGGTATCTGGTGCAGGCGATACTGGAAAAACCCGAATGAGTCGAGCCGTCGTCCTCGCCTATCACAACGTCGGCGTGCGCTGCCTGTCGGTACTGCTCGCCCAGGGAGTGGAAGTCCCGCTGGTGGTGACGCACACCGACAACCCGAACGAAAACATCTGGTTCGACAGCGTAGCCGAGCTGGCTGCGCTGCACGACATCCCCGTGATCACGCCGGACGACCCCAATACTCCCGAAGTGGTCGCGCAAATCCAGGCGCTCAAGCCGGATTTCATTTTTTCCTTCTACTACCGCAACATGCTCAAGAAGGCGCTGCTCGACATTCCGTCCCGCGGCGCCTTCAACATGCACGGCTCGCTGCTGCCCCAATACCGCGGCCGGGTGCCGGTAAACTGGGCGATCATCATGGGCGAGCGCGAAACCGGCTCGACCCTGCATGTGATGAACGAGAAGCCCGACAACGGTGCCATCGTCGACCAGCAGGCCGTGCCGATCCTGCCCGACGACACCGCGCTGGAAGTGTTCCACAAAGTCACTTGCGCCGCCGAGGTTGCGCTGAACCGCTGCCTGCCTGCGCTGCTGGCTGGCAAGGCCCAGCTCAAGCCGCAGGACTTGAGCCAAGGCGGATATTTCGGCGGACGACGCCCGGAAGATGGTAAAATCGACTGGTTACAAAGCGCGCAGGCCATACACAATCTGGTGCGAGCCGTGGCGCCGCCTTACCCCGGCGCCTACACGCTGCTCGTCGGGAAGCCGGTTCGAGTGCTGAAAACCCTGCTTGATCCGCAACGGCAAAGACGCGCGGCAGTGCCGGCATTTTATTGCGAGAACAGCCGCTGCTACGCGGAATGCGGCGATGGGAAAGTGCTGCGGATTTTGGCGTTCGAATTCGATGGCAAGACAATGACCGCCGATGAATGGATTACCGCCTGCGGCACCGACACCTTGCCGCTGGGCATATAGAATTTATTATTTTTGACTAGGAAATAAACGATGAAAAAAGTCCTGATCCTGGGCGTGAACGGCTTCATCGGCCATCACCTCTCCAAGCGCATCCTCGACACGACCGATTGGGAAGTCTACGGCATGGACATGTACAGCGAGCGGGTCACCGAGCTGATGGCCAACCCGCGCTTCAACTTTTTCGAAGGCGACATCACCATCAACAAGGAGTGGATCGAGTACCACGTCAAGAAATGCGATGCCATCCTGCCGCTGGTCGCCATCGCCACCCCGGCGACCTACGTCAAGGAACCGCTCAAGGT
>NZ_DATKTK010000012.1:0-2788 GCF_035531155.1 Sulfuricella sp.
TGCCTCGTCGGCCACGCATTGCAATTAAAGGGGCCAGGATCACATTAAATACCGAACATCACGCCTCTCCAATCCCTCCTCCTTGTCACGGCAAGCGCGCTTAAGGTATAGTTCACGCTGCTAAAAACCCATGCGGGAGAGCGTGCGAAACCATCCGCACCGCCGAAGGCGCAAACACCCGTAACCGCTCAGGCATCAGGAACCGCATGGAAAAGAGCCTGCTCGCAGGCTCCGGCAACTCTGGAGAGCGACGGCCTGGCAGCTTGCTAGCGCCGCCCACCGAAGGGGCACGCGATGGCGATCATCGTAATCTCTCAGGTATCAAGGACAGAGGGGTGAAACCGAATAACCGGCTTCACCCTTTTTTCATATTCAGGCCCGGGAGCGCTCGACAATAATGCTGAAACAGACACCACTCAATTCACTCCACCGCGCCATGGGCGCCCGCATGGTCGATTTCGGCGGCTGGGACATGCCGGTCAATTACGGCTCGCAGATCGAGGAACATCATCAGGTGCGGCGCGATGCCGGCATGTTCGATGTCTGCCATATGCTGGTGGTGGACGTGACCGGCACCGGCATCCGCGAGTTCCTGCGCTACCTGCTCGCCAATAACGCAGACAAACTCAAGGAACCGGGCAAAGCGCTCTATTCCTGCATGCTCAACCCGACCGGCGGCGTCATCGACGACCTGATCGTCTACTTTATGCGCGAGGACTGGTTCCGCATCGTAGTCAACGCCGGCACGGCGGAAAAGGATGTGGCGTGGATGGAGCAACAGCGTGCCGCCCATGCGCCGCAACTGACCATCAAGCCGCGCCGCGACTTGGCGATGATCGCGGTGCAGGGGCCGAATGCGCGGGAAAAAACCTGGCAGGCGATTGCCGGATCGCGCGCCGCGACCGAATCGCTCAAGCCGTTCCAAGCTGCCGAGTTCGCCCAGTATTTCATCGGCCGCACCGGCTACACCGGGGAGGATGGCTTTGAAATCATGCTGCCGGTGGCGGAAGCAGGCAGCTTGTGGCAAACCCTGCATGATTGCGGCGTCGGGCCGATCGGCTTGGGCGCGCGCGATACCCTGCGCCTCGAAGCCGGCATGAACCTCTACGGCCAAGACATGGGCGAGGACGTCAACCCGCTCGAGGCCGGCCTGGCTTGGACCATCGATCTGGTCAGCCCGCGCGACTTCATCGGCAAGCAGGCGCTGCTGGCCAAGCCGCCAACCATGCACATGCTCGGGCTGGTCCTGCTCGACAAGGGCGTGCTGCGCGGCCACCAGAAAGTGATTACCCCCCTCGGCGAAGGCGAGATTACCAGCGGCAGTTTTTCGCCGACCCTGAACCTGTCCATTGCCTTCGCCCGCATGCCGCTGGCCGTGGCCGTCGGCGATACGGTGCAGGTCGAGATTCGCGACAAGCGGTTGAATGCCAAAGTGGTGAAGCCGCCCTTCGCCCGCAACGGCAAAAGCCTGATAACTATTTAAGGAGAGAAACATGAGCATTCCCGGCAATCTGAAATACACCAAATCCCATGAATGGGCCCGGCAGGAAGCTGACGGCACGGTGACCGTCGGCATCACCCACCATGCCCAGGAACTGCTCGGCGACATGGTGTATGTGGAAAACCCTGCGGTTGGCCGCCAGCTCAAAGCCGGCGAAGAATGCGCGGTGGTGGAGTCGGTCAAGGCCGCATCCGACGTGTATGCGCCTGTCGCCGGCGAGGTGGTTGCCGCCAACAGCGAGGTGGCGGATTCGCCCGAACAGATCAACCAGGACGCCTACGCCGCATGGATGTTCAAGATCAAGCCGGCCAACCCCGCAGACCTCGGCGGCCTGCTTGACGCCGCCGCCTACCAGACGCTGGTTGATAGCGAAGCACATTAATTCGGAAAAGCGTGAGGAGGCGCACCCCCGGGCTCCTCACTCTTCACTCCTTACTCCTCACTAGAGAGAGAGATATGCCTTTCATTCCTCATACCGAAGAAGACATCCAGTCCATGCTGGAGGCCATCGGCACCGATTCCATCGAAAACCTGTTCGATGAGATTCCGTTTGCGCTGCGTGCAGAAAAGCTCGCTCATGTTCCCGAGGCGATGAACGAGATGGCCATCGGCCGCCTGATGCAGGAACGGGCGGAGCAGGACGGACGCTACCTGAATTTCATTGGAGCGGGCGCTTACGAACATCACATTCCGGCAGCGGTTTGGCAGATCGCCGGGCGCGGCGAATTTTACTCCGCCTATACGCCTTATCAGGCCGAGGCGAGTCAGGGCACCTTGCAGTTGCTGTACGAATTCCAGACCATGATGGCCTCGCTCACCGGCATGGACGTGTCCAACGCGAGCCTGTACGACGGCGCCTCCGCCTTGGCGGAAGCGGTGCTGATGGCGGTACGGGCGCACAAATCATCGCGCCGCATTCTGGTTCCCGCCTGCGTCCACCCGATCTGGCGGCAGGTAGCGGATGCGCTGGTGAAGAACCAGGGCATCGAGCTGGTTGCCGTGCCTTACTGCACCGGCGGCGGCGATACCGTCGCGGAATCGCTGAAGCGCTTCGAGGGTGGCGATTTCGCCGCGCTGGTGATCCAGCAGCCGAACTTTTTCGGCGTGCTGGAAGAGGTGGATGAACTGACGAACTGGGCGCACGCTCACAACATGCTGGTGATCGGCGCGGTCAACCCGGTTGCGCTCGGCCTGCTCAAGGCACCCGGCCAGTGGGGCGGCAAGGGCGCCGATATCGCGGTCGGCGAGGGCCAGCCGCTGGGTGCGCCGCTTTCGTCGGGCGGACCC
>NZ_DATKTK010000013.1:0-12097 GCF_035531155.1 Sulfuricella sp.
GACCCGGCGAGGCTCACCGCGCGGTTCATCTGCTTTGAGCAGGCGGTCCGTCACTTGGTAGTCGCCCAGGGGGCAGTCTTGGTGAAGACAGCCATTTGCGCCGAGCGTGAGGTCGATTCGGCGATGCGCGTGTGCTTCAGCCGCGGCGAGCACGTCTTGTTCTGTCGTCTCGCTGTCGAACTTGTATCGAGCGTAAGCCATGGATCGAACAACTTTCATAGGGTGCTCCTTATGAGCGGCATAAACGCATAGAGCCCGGCCATATGGCCGGGCTCTATGCGCAGTCGCGAGGGAAGATGAGAGGAACTAAGAATTTCGGGCGGAGCGGCTCGTTGCCTCGGACCCGGCCGGAGCTAGGTCAGCGCCAGGTCTGTAGGGTCATACACATGACTCCTCTTGCTCAGTGACGACGCAAAGGTGTTTGCTCCTGCCGCATAGAAAGCCGATCAGGAATACGACGGCAAACGCAGCAAGACATTCGAGGACTGGATAGTTGTACATCACGATTGCTCCCATAGAGTCGGTGGTGAGACTGACGGCGTCAGCTCTGACGCGAGGGCTATCTACTGCTCTCCATGGGGTGATGTAGATCTCAAATTATTTTCGATCGGCTGAAAGAGTGGCCGGTGGTCAAGCCAAGCGAGGTGTCATTCGCTAAGTCTTTCCCAAACAATTCTTGATGCCGCCGGAAGGTTCGATCTGACGAGCAATTCATTGACGATTACCACCTCTATTCCGTCGCCCTTTTCCTGCAAGGCCCGAACGTCGGGATCTGCAGGGTAGCCTTCCTTTAACGCGCTGCTCAGCCCGACGACGACCTTTTGCCCGGTCGACTTCAGGTGGCACAGGATCGGGGCGACGAGCTTCGATCCGGCGATGGAAACTATTGCATTCCGTTCGTATTCGAGATCCGTTTTGTTCACGAGGAGTCTGGAAAGATCCTTAAAGAGTAGGTCGGTGGACTGTTCCAGGCGATCTGGCGCAGTTTCCGGGACGCTGCCTGAAATCAGGTAGTCGATCAACTCGACTCCGACATGGCGGTCCAACGAGCGATGTTCGATGCGGTTGCCAAATGCACGGAGGCAGCGATAGCACGACGAGTCGCATTGCTCCGGACAGTTGGCCAGTAGGTTGCGAGCCTTTGCCAACAGTTCGACGGCACGGGCCGGGATAGAGCTGGAGAATCCCGCGCCGCCAGGCAGCGTGTCGTACAGAAAGATTTCCGCGTACAGGTCCGAAGTGGCTTCCGCCGACATCGCTGGCCGATATTCCGCGAGAATCTCACCAGGCTCAATTTCCAGCATATCCGTCGCAGCCCGTGCCAGCGCTTCGCTCACGGTCCGCAACGCGACATTGGTTGCAAAGGTGCCCGGCTTAAGGTTCATCGGGGCATCGACGCGCAAAGAGAAGAGGGCGATGTCCGTGACGAACCGAGCGCCCAGCACGATGTTCTGCTGTGTGGTACGACCGCGACAGGCTTCCTTGCCCGGATCCGTTGGGTATGGAACCCGGTGGGCGCCTGTGAGGAGGGAATGCGGTTCCGTCATCGCCTCAATGCGCCCGCAGATGACGCAGTACCGATACCCCTCTCCCTTGGGCCCGACGTTGGAGACCAACAGTTTGGTTCTATCTGGCAACCCGGTGAACCTGGGGTTCGCAGCCACCCACTCCCGGTCGCTCCCGGGCGTCTTCGTGGTCAGCTTGGCACGCGTCGCGTAGCTAACATCCGGCACGCGCTCAGGAGACGTTTCCTCGGGGACATCGACCGGGTGCGCAAAACCCACCGGCCTCATCCAGGGTCCCTTGTGCAGGAAAGTCCCGTCGATTCCACACGCCGGACATTTGCTGGAATCCCCTGGGTTTTCGTTGCTCTCCCTGGTTTCGGCAAAACGGCAAACGGAGCATTCGTAATAGAGCTCGCGATTGTCCCAGGCGGCGATCCGCTCGGTCCCCGAGCGGGAGTAAATTGCAGCGGAAACGTAACACTTGCCCCCCACCCACACCTGTTTGCCAGGCGCATATTGGGACAGCGCCACCGGCAATCCCTGAGAGGGGGAGTACTCATCTTTGTGCCGGAACTTGGTCGACTTCTCCTTATCGAAGATATGGAATGTCGCCACGTCGGTCGGGAACGCGTACCTCGGAAGCACGCCTTCATAGAGCAGCCGGTCAAGCAGCTTATCTCCGTCGGAGCGGGGCGGCTTCTCTTCCTCGACATCCGGGTCCTTCTCTAGCGGATAAGGCCCTGTCGTTGGTGCGGGCTTCGTCGGCTCCTGCTTCGCGTCGTTAGCAATGGCGTCATCGATCGCCTTCATGCAGTCCGCGACCATACCGGCCGCCAGCTTCTGAATTCCCGCAGTCGTCAGTTGCTCCGGCAGCCACTTCACAGCGCGATCCTTGAGATCGGCTTCGTTTTCGGTCAGCCACGCCTGGAAATCATCACGATTGAGGACACCCGTACCGTTGCGGAAGCTGCCAACTTTGCCCAGTACCGAAAACAGGTCGGCTGGCTGATTAGGATCGAACTCCGGCAATCGGTCCTGGTGGTAGCACTGCAGCAGGAAGGCGCGCAGGTGACGACGAGCGATATCGAAATTGTTGAGCGTCAGGATTGGGTCGACGACCTTGCCCGAAATCATCTCTTCGGGGTGCGAGAAGTAGTGCTCGTCATGGCTGTCGACGCTGCCGAACGCGACGACAGTCGCCACTGCATTACCGCGGCGCCCGGCACGACCGGCACGCTGCTGGTAGTTCGCGCGTCCCGGCGGCATGTTACGGAGGGCAACGCCGGACAGAGCGCCGATATCGATACCCACCTCCATGGTCGTGGTGCTCGACAGGATGTCGATGGCGACGTCTGGCTCATCCTGCTCCTTCCAGGTGATGTTGATGTCCTGGAACAGCAACTCGTTCCTTTCCGCCTTGGAAAAGGCGTCCTCTTGGTCAGCTGAATTCAGCTGCGCCGTGTGCTCGGCCGCAATGAGTGCCAAAGGTGACACCGGCTCTTCCTTCAAGACATCCTGCGTGGCGCGACGGTAGTAGCCCTTGCGGGCGACGAACACATCGTCCTGGTCGGGGTCGATGTCGGCAACGGTCGTCTGACCGCAGTCGACGCACTTCGCATGGTTCTCGATCTGGCGATGTACGGAAGCGCAATTGGAGCAACGGACCCACCTGCCACCCAATTGGAGATAGAGCCGTTGGGCATGCAAGCGATGGGTCGAATTCACCTTCTCGGTAAATGCCTCCAGGAGCGCCGGCACCCATTGTTGGGTGAAGATCGCCTTGGTGATCTTGTCAGGTAGGATCTTGCCAAGAATCTTGAAATTTCCGGAATGGCCATGAACCTGGCGCTGCCACAGGTCATCATCCATGCCTTCGAACCAGATGTGCTTCTTCCGCCAGCATCGCAACCACAACCCCACCAGTGACAGCTTGGCACTCTCGGTGGTGGCGAAGCCGGGAAGGTCATGGAGCTTCTTCAGAAGCTCGTCCTTCTTTCTCGGCATGACCGTCAACGATCCTAGGGCGATTGCCTCGAGCCCAATGTATCGATCTTCGATGACGCTCACCAACTCGTCCAGCAGCGAAATTGGCGCCTTGCGGTCGTGGAAATCCTCGTACAAGTCACTCAGAACACCGTCTTCCACTGACCCGCGACTGCCCATGACGGCACCCATCTTTGCGTAGGCGTCAAATGATTCGCCGGATTTCAGTTCCGGGCGGAGCCTGACGGATAAACAGCGAGCTGCCAGCAGTGTTGCGAAGTAAGAGTCCTGGAGGCTAATTCGCCGAGCGAGAGTGGGAGATTGTTGTAGATGCCGCGTACCCCAGACCAACAGGGGTCGCAGGGCATCGCGCATGGAGTACGTCTGCAGGTTGGGTGCCAATCGCGCGGCGACCTGTCGTGAGTCCGAGAAAGCCAGGACCTTGCGCCCTCGCAACGGCGCGAAGTTATCGTCTGTTTTCGGTCCCTGCGGCTGGATCTGGATTTGCCGCGCAACCAGGGCCTGGAACGGATAATCGCCCTTCGTCATGTGATCTTGAACCGAAGACTTTCCGCCGCCAGCCTTGTTTCCGCAGATGCCACAAGGAATGAACTGCCCCGTGGAACCTCCACTCTCACTATCGTCGTCGTCGGCGAGATCCCTGGCATCCAGCAACTGGCGGAACACCATTCGAGACCTTGAACCACTGTCGTAAGCGTTGAGTCGCCCGGTCTCGACGTCATATTGAGCCTGAATGACAGTGCCGTCGTCGATTGGCGCCTGGAGCAGAAGGTCCAATGCCTCCAACTGCACGGCCTCACCATCGTTCAGCTCGATATTGGCGCCAGGTTCTGACCAGAGCGAACTGGGCTCATTGACATTATCGGTATAGGCGCGGGCATACGGCGCACCACAGTGCCGGCACGTGTAGAACTCAAGACACATGGAGCCACAACCGCATTGCTTGATCGGCTGGCTGTAGAGTTTGCCGCAGTACGGGTTCTTCTCCTCGGGGCTGACCTCCGTGCACTCCGGATCCATACAGACCCAGAGGCCCGGAAAGCCACGGAAGAAATTGTGCACGCGACAGGGCAGCAGACCTGTGTCGTCCGCGGCTCGTGCCCGACTTCCCAAGGTCAACAGGTTGGAGAACGCCTTCGCTGCCAATTCCGGGTCGATATCGGGGAAGACCTGGTCCGGCAGCGAGGCTAGCGGCTTTGCCGCCCCCATCGTCGCGTTGACAGTGAGTTGCAGTGGCCCAAATGCATCGAGTGCGGCAAACAAATCCTGGTCTACAGATCCGGATGGCAAAATTCCTCGATAGCTAAAGAAGGCAGCCATGACAGCCGCCTGCTTCTCGGGGTCATCCGCCTGCTGTAGGGCTGCTACATCGACGTTCGCCAGCGCCTCGGCATCCGCCTGCGATCCTTCACCGGCCTCCGAGCGCCTTTTCAGCATACCGATCACAGGCTCGAATGTTTCGGCCGGGCAGCCACTCAACTGCGACCCGAATTCCTTGGCGTACGTGCTGTTGCTGAAGCTCGCCGTCGCGCAGATCGCCCGGATGCGGTCGGCCGACACGCCGAGCCGATCGGTTAGCCGGCGGATAAGCAGGCCGACTTCGGCGCCACCCGCTCCACGGTAAAGATGCGCTTCGTCGAGAATGACCAGGAACTTCTCGTTCGGATTCGCCTCGAGCCAAGCCTTCGTATCGTCGAAGATCGAACGCTCGATCGGCCGCATCAGCATGTACTCGAGCATCGAGTAGTTGGTGATCAGCAGGTCCGGCGGTGTCTTTTGTACCTCATGGCGTGTGATCAGCTCGCTGTCATCGGACAGCGTGACAGCCCGGATGAACTCATCCGTACCCTTCCTCTGCCACGGTGACCCCGGGTTGCCCAGCCATTTCGCTAGGCTTGGCTTCGCAGGCCACTTGCCCTTTGCCATGAGTTGCTGTCGGAGGCCCTCGGCGCGTTCGGCCTCTTCTCTGTTGCCCGCGGCCTCACGTTCGATCTTGACGTAAAACTCGTCCAGCGACTTCAGCCGGGATTCGTCTTTCTTCTTGTCCCGCACCCCCGCATAAGGTGTCCTGCTGGTGTACCTCGCGAATTGGGGAATGCGACCGGCCCAGGCCTGGAACGCCTCAGTTACGCGCGGGTCGCTGAACAACGAGCGCAATCTGCCCAACTGGTCGTTGACTAGTGCGTTCATCGGATAGAGCAGGAGCGCCCGGACCGCACGATCCGCGAAGGACTCCGCGTTGCCACTGGCCTCGATCGCAAGTTTGGCCAAGACCGGCATCAGGAACGACTCCGTCTTGCCCGAGCCGGTACCGGTCATGATCAGCAGGTTCTTACCCTTGACGATGGACTGTTCAATCGCGTCGGCTTGGTGGGAGTAGGGCGGGTTGTGGAGGAGTGCCTTGTGGCCGCTTCCCTTAGTAGAGAGCGATTCCAGCAATGACACCGCTGCCGGTGACAGGCCAGCAATCTCGCCAAACTTACGATCGGAAACGTATCGGGGCGTCGACTCCAGGAACGGTATCTGGTGGACGTTGCCCGGCTCATTCAGAAGACGCTGGCGTGCCTTGACGAGGGCGGCGTTGCCGATGTGGTATGTCGCTTCGATGTACTCGGACAAGGCCGTGTGCAGTTCCGAAGCCGATTCCTGGATCGTGGAAGCCATTATTCCCCCTGCTTGACCTGCTTGAACCACATGTGGGACTGCAACAGATCATCGATGCCGTGGTCGGACTGATGCTCGAGCTTGTAGGCGATAAGGGCGCCGCTGGCCGACACTCTTTGGCCATGGATTCTGAGACGCCGCTCGACCCAAAGTGGTAGGGGCGAGAAGAACTCATAGCGATCCACACCGTCATCACGAGAGACGACACGATAGGTCTGGGGGTTGCAGGAAAGGGCGTCGAGCGCACTCTGAATCCTCCATCCATGATCGCAACCCCGAAACTTGGCACCACGCCAAGGCAGGTCGATGAAGCTCTTCGGTCGGCCCTGATCCAGCTCCACGAAGACCCAGATTGGAGATCCGAAGGCCTGCGGACGGCGACCGACGAAATGGCCTGATTGCCCGTTTGGTGGGATCCAGCGGGAGACGAAATTCTTCGAGCCGTTGCCCGGTCCGAGCACCTTGAGACCTTCCAGTTCCCCTCGTCCACCGGACTCCTTCAGACGCTGGATCGCTTCGTCTAGGAACTTCCTGGCCGTTCGTTCTAGCGGAAGTCGGGTCCAGGCGACCTTCGAAATTTCAAGGTAGCCTGCAACCAGCAACTGCTCCCTGATTGCCGCGCTATCTTCGGTCCGGATGATTCGAAGCTCACGTGGGCATTGCACCTGCTGCCTCAGCGCCAGTGGCATGGCCGACTGGTCTTCCGACTCGATGCCGAGGATCAGGACCGATCCATCTTGGACGACGAATGTCGGCGGTGCGCAGTACAGCCAGTCGCCGGCCGCCACCGAAGGCAACGACGACGTGCCACCCAATTCCAGCAGGTCGCCAATCACGACGAGACTGTTCAACACTTCGCGAACTCGTACTCTAAGAGCCTCTGCTTCGACAAAGCCGCAGAGGGCGTCGGTGGCGATGCCGACGACGGTGTCCCGTGAGCAGGGACACGTTGCTCCCGCGATCCTGCGGAGGACGGCCGCAATCAAGGCCGTCGACAATCCTCCCTCCTGCGACGCGCTATCGTCCACGCCCAACTGCCGTGCCATTGCGCCGAGCAGTTCAGCTTGGGTCAGCTGCCTCAGCTCCAATCCCATGACTTGCCCTCCAGCAATATCAACAGATAGCGAACACCTCGAACCAGATCCCCTTGGGTTGCGAGTTCCCGGACATCCGCCGGAACGTCGCTGGATGTAGTCACGAATCCGATGAGGTCGGTGAGGAATCGGAGCGCCTTCTCGATGACGCCTTTGTCGTTGCAAATCCCAAAGGCTTTGGAGATTGGCAGGAGCCATAACACCACCTCGGCTGGAGACTTCTCGATAGCCTCCCTGTGCGACATTCGCAATTTTGCCGCGAAATTGCGACGTGCCTGACTTGTTGAAATTAATTCACCGAGGTCCGCGGTGGCGCTTTGGTCCTTGATGGAATCTTCAAACACCGCTTCCGCTTGAACCCAGAAACTTCCACATACGAGTTTCGTCAGTGCGTCTCGCATCGTGCGAACCACTTTCTTCTGACGTGCTGGGCCGAGAGAACCGACGACCCGTGCCTTAGTCCATAGCGTCAGCAATTGAATGTCGTCTTTCACCGTGTCGTCCGACGCTGCAAACCCCTCCAACCTGGGCGTAAACCCGATCTGACTGGCCAAGTCGCCGCGACCTTGCTGGTTTGGCAGGCTCACGATGACCGCATCTAAGCGGCCTTTACCGGCGACGACATACAAGCCGCCGGGCTCCTGTACGTCGAAGCCGTCAACGCACTCGTCATGGTCCAAAAGTTGAGCTGTATTGGGAGTCTCCAATGGCGCCATATGGCAGTTGGATTGGGCGCCCAATCCGGCCTCGTCAATCAGGCGCAGCGAGATCGCCTGTCTCGACCGTTTCAACAGCCAACGTACCGGCCGACTCACGCGCTCCAGCGGGAGGGCGAACGATCCCATTTCTTCCGCGCTCACCACCAATTGGCAAGAAGCGCTGACGCCAAGGATCTCCTGATCGTCGGTGGACAGCTTCTCCCACAACCCGGTCAGGCTCACCGGAAGGTCGGCTTTGCCGAGTGGAAAACGCGTGGGCTCTGGCCCGTCGATCTTCAGGAGGACACTGACCTCTCTGCCCTGGGGCCCGAACAAGTCGAGCGTCAGCTTGCCCTCTTCCAGATCTTCCAGCGTCGCATCAACAGGCACGGGGATTGCCATCAGCCCGCCTCGCTGACTAACCGTCGCCTCTAAACCCAATGGATCGCGGACGTCCAGGTGGACTTCGCCGCCGGTTATGACCTTGGGCGCGTGTTCACCAGATTCAACTTTCACTTCGATATTCAGAGAGTATCGACCAGGTGGCAAGGGCCGCAACTGCAGCCAAGACGGACCGGTGATTCCGCAGCGCGAGATCGTCAGTCGAGTCGTGCCATTCAACACCACATCGACGGCAGCCACTTCTCGATCTACGTCGATGCCGAAGCAGGGAGAGTCCGTCGTCAGCCATTCGCTGAGGCCCTCCCCATCCCAGGAGATCGCGGGTATCCCGGCTGGCCAGATCGTGACGGTGGATGCGAGCGACAGACCCAAGAGCTTCAGCACCCGCCTGATGTCATCTGGCACATGCTTGGGCAGCTTGAGGCGGACGCCTACGATGCCCGTGCACTGGACGTCGACGGATTCGAACGCCGGGCTGTGAGGAAAGGCGAACCCCGCCTTGGCAAGAGCAATATATTCGTGTCCAGGCCGAAGGAGGTTTTGACGAACGTGCCTAGCCAGTCCGTCCGCACCGACCTTGCAAACCCACAAGGGGCCATTGCTCAAGGTTCCCTCATGGCGCATTAGGTGCTCGAGGATCGGGTGGGAATCTTTGAACTTCACAACAACCCCGTCGTTGGGCCATTGTTGCAGCATGTGCAGTTTCACCGTTCCGGTCAGGATCTGTGCCGGCTGCCAGGTGCCCGTGCCGCCTTGGAGCTGGACCTTCGTCGTCCTCAAGAACTGGCCCACGCCCGCAACATCGAAGGCCAGGGGCGCGAACGACGGGATCAACACGCCCACTCTCCATCTGTTGTTGGCCTTGCTCAGGAGCAATCTGGGGCTCAGGCTGAGCCGCTCTGCTGGAGCTTGCTGACGTGCCTGAGGTGTTCGCTCTGTGTGTCGCTGCTTCTGCTTCCTAGCGCCTTGAATTCGACGAACTTCCCGCGCCGCATGCAGCCAATCTTTGGCTGCTTGCGTTGCTTCGAGATCGCCCACAATCCGCTTAGTCGCGTCAGGCGAGAGCGGCGACTCCTCAGACTCGACGCCCAGCAGAGCCAAGGCAATGCGGCCCGCCAGTTCCTCCTGCTCACTGAATTCTCGGAAGCGGGACGAAGTCGTGAGCGCTTGTCCGTGGATCAGTTGGCCAATGCTGATGGGGTTGTTGTCTGCGGCGAGCCGGTAACGATGGTTGTGAAGTGACTTTGCGAAGTGATGCTGCAGGTCCTTCGGAAGGATGGCATGGGTGATGGGCCACGCAATGATCGAGAACTGTTTCGCCCAGGTGCCCGATGGGCGAACGCCGTTGTACTTTTTGGCGAACCGCCGGAACCACGCCCGGATTAGGTTGCGGTTCCGGTTGCTATCCGCGTTGCGCCTCCAAGCTGGCAGGCGCTCGTTGAATGTTTGCCAGTATTCCGCGCCGGCGAAGCTGTAGCCAATTTCCGTCGCGAAGACGACCCATACCAGCCAATGGAACTGGTTGGGATTGCCGCACCGGAGCTGTTCCGACAGCGATGCGGCAAGTTCCTCCATATCGATCGACAGTCCATGCTCCAACGCAAATATGCGCCAGTTCTCCGCGCGTTCTCCGGAGATTTGCTCGAATCTCGCTTCGAGCTCTCGTTGGAGGGTGTCCAGTTGCATGCCTAGCGTTTGACCTGTTTCCTAACCTTCGGCTCAAGGAGCGACACGCGCACGCCCGAGGACTTCGATACTAGGTTGACGAGCTCCTCCCTGGTCCACTGCAGGTATTCGGGGCGGCGGGTAGCGCGAGGCACCAGCCACCGTTTGCAGGCCAAGGCCGCTACCTCTTCGACCGACTTCAAGCTGCTGATGTCGAGTTCGGGCTCTTCACCCTTCAAGAACTTAATCGTGTTGCTGGCCATTTCGCAGATGAACACTTCCCGCTTAATGCCATGCATGACCAGATTTGAGCGCATGCCGATCATGTCGAGCGCAGTTCTGGTTACCCGCATCTTCCAGTTCGGTCCCTTGCCGAACGCATGCTGATCCGCGTACCTATGTTCCTTCGTTCGCAGATACTCGCGCAGATCCTGGAAGAGTTGGTCGGGGATGTGAAAGTGGCCATAACCACTCGAGTACCCGATAGGCTTTAGGTAAAGCATCTCATCGAGCTTGACTCGGTTGTAGACGGAAGATCGCCCCATCGACGATGTGGTTGTGATCGCCGCCAGTCGCGCCGCGTTCACCTTCTTAGAAATAACCCCTTTCCGGGCGCCGTATGCGGCCTGAAAGTCATCGTAGATTTCCCGGGTGCGTAGCAATGCGGCGACGACCTTGCCGCCTAGGAGTTGGTTGTAGGGAGGCACAGCGCCCAGTACATACGCGTCCATGGTGTGCACCAATTGGGAAAGACGTTGTTCGCCTGTCCAGCCGATGTACTCGTCCCGCGACCGCAAGTTGAATACCGGATCGCCGATGGCGATGATACCCATGAGGCGCTCATTGCCGTCGTCCCAGACCAGGTATCGGAGGCGGCGACCGAAGCCTGGGGAAACTGGCACGGACCACGTCAACGAGGCCAGCTTGAACAGGTCCGCTTGCCACGTATGGCTTAGCACACGCTCCAGGCGCGGCTTGACCGCGGCAGGGTCCACCTCTGTCCCTATTGCAAAGTGCTTCGAAAGTTTGGGGAACTTCGCTTTCAGAAAATCCCCCTGCTTGGACGAGCGTTCCGCCCGTTGCAGCTGGTGCGCGGCCCGGATGGCGTCCTTGCTTTCCGCCGGCAGTGTCAGGACGCCATTCTCATCCCGGGTGAAGCCAACGCGCTTGAGGTGCCATCTGACCTTGCGCTTTAGGATCGCCTCCCTGGATTGGATCCTGATGACCTTCCCTTTAGAAAGCTTCTTCGTCACGGCTTTTCCCTAATGGCCTTTCCATACTAACCGTATCGAACCGGCATGCTCCCGTTTTGCATCGGGCTCGAGCTATATGCGCTAGGTGAGCCGCCTTGCGATGGGAACCCGCCTTCAGCGACGTCGGGAAACTCTCTTTGAGAATCTACAATATGCTCCACCGCCTTGAAGCGCGACCCATTCGTCAACACGTCATCGAAACGATACGGCTACGCCGATTGCCGCGCCAGCGGGACGACCTTGGCCCCGGTCCGCAAGCCATCCAGATAGTCCGCCCAAGCCTGCATCATCTTGCGGCGCGCAGGTAAATACGTAGTTCGGTTGTAAGCCCGTCCATTGGCATCTTTGACCGCATGGGCTAACTGGTGCTCGATGTGGTCGACCGGAAAGCCTAGCTCCTCGTCGAGTACTGTTCGGGCCATTGCCCGGAAGCCGTGGCCGGTCATCGTATCCCCATCGAAACCCATGTAACGCAGCGCTGCGGTCACTGTGTTCTCGCTCATTGGGCGACGAACACTGCGCACACCCGGGAACACGTATTTACCTCCGCCTGTTAACGGGTGCAGATCGCGCAGGATCGTAATTACCTGATC
This sequence comes from Sulfuricella sp., assembly GCF_035531155.1. NCBI lineage: Bacteria > Pseudomonadati > Pseudomonadota > Betaproteobacteria > Nitrosomonadales > Sulfuricellaceae > Sulfuricella > Sulfuricella sp. The sequence continues at coordinate 11,879 of NZ_DATKTK010000013.1, forward strand.
TGAAAGCGGGACAATGTGGGGTACCTTCATCTTCATCTTTTCGGCAGGGATATCCCACACAGCCTTGTCCAAGTCGAGCTCTGACCACTCGGCGCATCGCAATTCGCCCGGGCGCACGAATACCAGCGGTGCCAGTTTGAGCGCCGCTATCGTTACGGCCGACCCGTGATAGTTGTAGATAGCACGCAGCAACGCGCCTATTTTTGAGGGAAGGATGAT
>NZ_DATKTK010000014.1:0-19676 GCF_035531155.1 Sulfuricella sp.
ACCTTGAGCGGTTCCTTGACGTAGGTCGCCGGGGTGGCGATGGCGACCAGCGGCAGGATGGCATCGCATTTCTTGACGTGGTACTCGATCCACTCCTTGTTGATGGTGATGTCGCCTTCGAAAAAGTTGAAGCGCGGGTTGTCCATCAGCTCGGTGACCCGCTCGCTGTACATGTCCATGCCGTAGACTTCCCAGTCGGTCGTGTCGAGGATGCGCTTGGAGAGGTGATGGCCGATGAAGCCGTTCACGCCCAGGATCAGGACTTTTTTCATTATTTTTCCTTTAGAGGCAATGATATTGCCGGCTCAATTCATGCACCGCCGCAACCATGGCGGCGGCATTTTCCGGCTGGGTGAACTGGGAAATGCCGTGACCCAGGTTGAAGACGTGGCCGCTGCCTTTGCCATAGCTGTGCAGGACTTTGCCGACTTCGGCACGAATGGTATCAGGGTTGCTGAACAGCACCGCCGGATCGAGGTTGCCTTGCAGCGCCACCTTGTCGCCGACGCGGCGACGTGCTTCGCCGATGTCCACCGTCCAGTCCAAGCCGATGGAGTCGCAACCGCTGGCGGCGATACTTTCCAGCCACAGCCCGCCGCCCTTGGTAAAGACGATACACGGTACTTTTGCGCCGTCATGTTCGCGTTTCAGGCCGTCAACGATCTGCTTCATGTAGGCCAGCGAGAACTCATGGTAAGCCGCGTGTGACAGCGCTCCGCCCCAGGAGTCGAAAATCATCACCGCCTGGGCGCCGGCTTCGATCTGCGCATTGAGATAGCTGGTCACGGCGCGGGCGTTGATGTCGAGGATGTGGTGCAGCAGCTCCGGGCGCTGGTAAAGCATGGTTTTGACCAAGGCAAAATCCGAGCTGCTGCCGCCTTCGACCATGTAGCAAGCCAGCGTGAACGGGCTGCCGGCAAAGCCGATCAGCGGTACTTCATTATTCAGCGCCTTGCGTATCTGGCTGACGGCATCCATGACGTAGCGCAGATGGGTGCCCGGGTCGGGTACAACCAGGTCGCGGATTTCTTTTTCATCGTGCAGTGGCCGCTTGAATTTCGGTCCTTCGCCGTTGCTGAAGTAAAGCCCCAGGCCCATCGCGTCTGGAATAGTGAGAATGTCGGAAAACAGGATAGCGGCGTCGAGCGGAAAGCGCGCCAGTGGCTGCAAGGTGGCTTCCGTGGCGAGATCGGGGTTTTTGCACAGGCTAAGAAAATCGCCGGCCCGGCTGCGGGTCTGGTTGTATTCCGGCAGATAGCGCCCGGCTTGCCGCATCATCCATACCGGGGTGTATTCTGTCGGCTGGCGCAGCAGGGCGCGCAGGAAGGTGTCGTTTTTGAGTTTGGTCATGGAAATCGCCCGGTTAATAAATAAACTCAAGCGGCCGATTTCGGCCGCTTCCTTTTTCGGCTACTGGGCTGCTCCAACAGTTAGCGAGAAGACGGTCAGATCGGTACGGTGTTCGGCGCCAATCGCCTGCCAGAAAGCCAGTCCAGCATCGTTACCCGTCTCGACGAATAAATGCGCTTTGGTAATGCCTATCCGATTCAACTCCTTGAGCACTGCCTGCACCAACCGGTGCCCTATCCCTTGCCGTCGATGCGTCTCTGCGACAGCCAGGTGGTACAGGTAAGCACGCCGACTATCGTGACCAACCAGAACTGCCCCAACCAGGCGATTCTCATCCCACGCGCCAAGGCATAGCCCCGAATTTCTGGCGATAAAGCGGTGAAAAAACGTCTCAGAAGCGTTTTCCTGTCGCAGGCGTAGCCATCGCACCCCTGCCAAAGCATCATCGCCGCTGCGTCATCCTCTGTCCTCAAGGGGTAAATTTCAATCCTGTTTTTCTGCTTGGGCATGTTGCATCACATTTTCATTGCATGTTAATGTGATTATAATACTATTTTTATTTGACGCACATCCATTAAGAAAACGATGATTGGATTACAGGAAGCTTATCTCAACGAGAAAGCGCTTGAATGCGTCGGGTGCCATTCATGGCCATTACCGGCTTGCAAACCCTGGAAGAGGCGATTCTTAATCTGGAAGCGCGCGGCATTCGCATCATTTTGTGCGAGACGAGCGAGTGAGGGAGAAGCTCGATAAGGCGGACATTCTTGCCGCTATCGAACCGGAAGATTATTTCGATGACTTTGCGGCAGCTATTGCCCGATGCGACGCACTGGTGGGTTCAAACTCGCAAATTGCCCATGAACGACAAGTGGTTTTAAGCGAGTATGCAGAGAGTTTTCTGAAGACCAGCGAGAGCTATTTGCGTAGGGACCCCAAATAGTAGTGAGGGGGATCCTTATTTTTTGGCGCCTTTCGATTCCGCAGCACCAATCCGGCTTTTAGTGGCGTAATCCATGCGGTGGAGTTCCAGATAGTCGCGGATCATCTGACGAACCACCTGCGAAGGGGTAATGTCTTGAGCCGCACATAGCTCCTCGAAGGCTTTTTTCTTTATGGGGTCGATTAGAAGGGTAAGGCGTGCGGTCTTAGTTTCCATGATTGCTTTTGGATGCTGGCAATGTTAATCAAATTAACATTATATACATCTTTGTGGCAGCACGCCTACTCTATAAACATCGCCATATACAGCGAGTCACCAGTGATTAGCACTTAGAACTTTTTGATTAAAATTGACGATAGCAAAAGGACGAAACGAACAGATGAGCGACTTGAGCGATTTTTGGTTCGAATATCAGGCTTCATTGCCGCAGATTCTAGCAGGCAAGCCTTTCCTGTATGAGGGGGACCACGAGATAACGCTGCACTTCGATTTCTCGGCGACACAAAGTCATATGCTCAAGACTGATCCCGACAAACTGATTCTGGGGTACACCCGCACCATGATGGGATTTTTGCTTTTCCAGCCGAAACCGGAGCGGATCGCGATGATCGGCCTGGGCGGAGGTTCCTTGGCGAAGTATTGCTTACGCCATGTCCCGGGTGCACACTTCACGGCGATAGAAATCAACCCTAAAGTAATCGCCCTTCGCGACAAGTTCGGCATTCCTCCGGACGGCCCCAATTTCGAGGTGGTTTGTGCCGACGGCGCCGTTTATGTCCGGAACCGTTCCGAGCCTGTCGATGTGCTGCTCATCGATGGCTTCGACCGGGATGGCCAACCCGGACAATTAGGCAGCGCGGAGTTCTACGACCATTGCTATACCAAACTCCGGGATGGCGGTGTATTGGTGGTCAATCTGTTAGAAAGCGACGACAAGTTCGGCACCTATACCGCGAGAATCCGAAAGAGCTTTGATGCTCAGGTCGTAGTCGTGGAGGCAGAAGAGTGTGGAAACAAGATTGCCTTCGCGTATAAGGGAAAGGATTTTCCGCCTTTGGCGACCACGATGAGTGAGCGTGTCCGGGATCTGGGCCCGACACACACTGTCGCTCTGCATGCCATTGCGCAGAAGGTGATTGGGCGACTCAAGCAACGCACATCGTCGATTCCCGTGTGATACTGTTTTTCTCATTGCGGCAACCAGGCTACCGACGACGATGCGAGTGTTTTCCGGTAAATTTCGTATTTCTGAATGCCTTTTCATGGCCAGCGGTCACAGAAACCGTCATGTATAATAGCGCCCTTTAAATTCATACGATTTGAAAGCGAATATGTCTACCATCCCTGCCTGCCCCCAATGCGCCATGGAGAACACTTACCCCGATGGCGAAAATTATGTTTGCGCCGACTGCGGATATGAGTGGCCGATGGTGGATGACGCACGCGTCGATGACACAGCGGCTGCAGTGGTGAAGGATGCCAATGGAAACGTGCTGGCCGATGGCGATGAAGTGGTCCTGATCAAGGATTTAAAGGTCAAGGGTTCATCCATTACGCTTAAGGTGGGCACCAAGGTCAAGAGCATCCGATTGGTCGGCGGAGATCACGAAGTGGATTGCAAGATGGACACGGGCAACTTCATGCTAAAGGCCTGCTTCCTGAGGAAGGCCTAACTGGTACGGGTGGTTGTTAGCGCACATTCGAGCGGCTGACCCGCCAGTATGAAGCCTTGTCGCGGAATCACTGACCAGGATGGCTGAACGGAAAGGGCGGAAGCAAAAAAACCAATTCCATCCGAAGGTTCTTTAGTGTCATGCCAGATCACTCAAGCGCATAGCCAGATGGTGGGCTGATTGGTGGGTACAAAAACAAAACGCCCCGCAAGGGGGCGTTGTGTTTTACTACTTGGCGGAGAGAGAGGGATTCGAACCCTCGGTAAGGCTATAAACCCTACGCTCCCTTAGCAGGGGAGTACCTTCGACCACTCGGCCATCTCTCCGAAGTGCGCAAGGATACCGACTTAGGCACGAAAGGTCAAACCGTTAGCAGCCTGTCGGACTTAAAGAATCGAAGCGAAAAATGAGCTGGTCGAAGGCAGATTTTCATGATTTTCAAGCCAATAGTTATTCATATTGGCGCAGGAAAGCGGGGAAATATGCACCGGCCAGATCATTTTGCAGCCGATTTCCTTTAAGTCCGACAGGCTGCTAGGCCCCCTGCTCCAGGCCGAACGCCTTGTGCAGCACGCGAACAGCCAGCTCCATGTATTTCTCGTCGATCACCACCGAAATCTTGATTTCGGAGGTGGAAATCATCTGGATATTGATCCCTTCTTCCGCCAGAGTCCTGAACATGTTGCTGGCGATCCCGGCATGGGATCGCATGCCGACACCGATCACGGAGACCTTGGCGATGTGGTCGTCACCGGAAATCTCGCGGGCGCCGATGTGGGATTGCACGCCTTTCAGAACCTCCAGCGCTTTTTTGTATTCGTTGCGGTGAACGGTAAAAGTGAAGTCAGTGGTGCCGTCCGCGCCGACGTTCTGGATGATCATGTCCACGTCGATATTGGCTTCGCCGACTGGCCCGAGGATCTGGTAGGCAATGCCGGGACGGTCCGGTACGCCGAGCACAGTGATTTTTGCCTCATCGCGGTTGAACGCGATACCCGAAATAATCGCTTGTTCCATTTTTTCGTTTTCCTCAAAGGTGATCAGAGTCCCTTCCCCTTCGTCATCGAAGCTGGAAAGCACGCGCAACTTGACCTTGTACTTGCCGGCAAATTCCACCGAGCGGGTTTGCAGCACTTTGGAGCCGAGGCTCGCCATCTCCAGCATTTCTTCAAAGGTGATGGCCTTGAGCCGGCGCGCTTCCGGAACGACGCGCGGGTCGGTGGTGTAGACGCCGTCCACGTCGGTGTAGATCTGACACTCGTCTGCCTTCAAGGCCGCTGCCAGCGCCACGCCGGTGGTGTCTGAACCGCCGCGACCGAGGGTGGTGATATTGCCCTTCTCGTCCACACCCTGAAAGCCCGCCACCACGATCACGTAGCCGGCATCAAGGTCGGCGCGCATGTTGTGTTCTTCGATGTCGAGTATGCGCGCCTTGGTGTGCGCGCTGTCTGTGACGATCTTGACCTGCGAACCGGTGTAACTCCTGGCTTTCAACCCTAGTTCCATCAGCGCCATGGACAACAGGGCAATCGTCACCTGCTCGCCGGTGGAAATCAGTACGTCCATTTCGCGCGGATCGGGGTTGGGCTGAACTTCCTTGGCCAAAGCAATCAGGCGGTTAGTCTCACCGCTCATGGCGGAAACAACGACTACGACCTGATGGCCAAGCATCTTGAATTTAGCTACGCGCTGGGCAACATTCTTGATTCTCTCGGGGTTGCCGACCGACGTGCCGCCATATTTCTGAACAATCAGTGCCATTGCACACCTGCAAAAAATTAATGATTTTAATTCAATTACGGGAAGATGACGAGTACACGACAAATTCCCGTCAAAGAAATTGATAAATATCAGGATCCCGACCTTTAAGGGAACTCCCCAGGAAACCCAATGTCATTATTATTGTGTATTCTTAAAAAAACCGTGATAAGATTACGCGCAGAACTAGTGGTTTCCCCTATCAAACGATAAGGGTTTTATGTAGACCATTTATTAATCACTTACACTAAATACCATGAAAACATTTGAAAATATTGCAAACCCGCGAGAAATCCGGCGGAAGCTTGGTCTTAACCAGCAGGAGTTCTGGACCCAAATCGGCGTAACCCAAAGTGGTGGCTCCCGCTATGAAAGCGGTCGCAACATGCCGAAACCGGTAAGAGAGTTGCTACGGCTCGTCCATGTGGAGCAACTTGACTTGACTCGGGTCAAAAAAGAAGACTTTGAAATCATTGGTCTCCTGAAGGAAGAGCATCCGGATTTGTATAAAAGCCTGAAAAAAGCGGTTCGCACCAAGAAAAAAGAAGCTTGAGCCAGTAGTCTAGGGGAAACGCTGATTAAATCCGTTCGCCCTGAGCCCGTCGAAGGCATTCACCATAATGTTATAAATGGCTTCGACATGCCCAGTTCGAACGGAGCGAATAAATCAGCGCTTTTCTAGCAGCTCAGCCTTACCGTAACACCCTGCGCCTCGATCTCAGCCGCGAAATTCAACATCCACTCTTGCGGCAATGCCGACAAGCGCGCCGCTTCGGGTTGCATCGACGGGCGCGCGAGGCCGTATAACATCACGCCCCGCAATGGCACTTCCTCTGCCTTCAGCCTCCCGATGAATTTCAGGTAAGCCTCCCGCTCAACATCTGCGGGAGGCCGTCCGTCCAGTTCAAAAACACAGGTTTGCAGCCAGGTTGGGCATAACAACGCAGCCGTCCGCAAATTATCATGCATCTTTTCCGCCGTCTGGCGGGTACGGTTAATCCTGCGCGTCCCATTCGCCGTGGCGCTGTCCAGCTTGAACCACACCTCTCCGCCCAGACTAGCCATTTTTCGCAAGCCCTCCCTGACCTTGGCGCGCTGAATCAGACTGCCGTTGGTGATCAACACCAGCTTGATCTTTCCGATCAGGTCGAATTCCGCCATGATTCTGCCGATCAAATCGACAACCTGGACGAACTCCTTGGCACTGGTCGGTTCGCCATTGCCGGACAGGGCGATATCGTTAAGCCGCCGCGCCTCGGCCGGCACCCGTCGCTGCATGAAATCGCCCTGCAGCAACTCGCGCAGAAAACCGCGCAACTCTCCTGCCAGCTTTTCCAGGTCGACCTCAGGTGCGCCGCCGCGCTTGAGGTCAGGCACTTGACAATAAATGCAGCGCCAGTTACAGGCATTGTTGGTATTGAGGTTGATCCCCACTGAAACGCCGCCGGCACGGCGCGAGATCACCGGATAGACATAAGTCATCCCCGCGCTGCCGCGGTCATGGTCGTAAATATTCAGGATTTCGGACATGAAGTGGAGTTTAACCTAAAAATGGAAATCCCTTTACCACAGAGGCACAGAGACACAGAGAAAACAATGGGTTGCAAACAAGTTTCCTGTTGCTGCCAAAGTTAAGTGTGAATGCAGCCTTTTCTCTTATTTTTCAACTCTGTGCCTCTGTGTCTCTGTGGTTATTTGCTTTTTCAGGTGTCAGCGCAATGCTATAATCAACCGGGAATTGACCACCACCCTTGGCCCTCCAATATGCTGATCACGCGCAGACTCGAATTCGACGCCGGCCACCGCATCCCGCACCATAAAAGCCAGTGCCGCCATCTGCACGGCCACCGCTATGCCCTCGAGATCAGCCTGTCCGGCAACATCGTCAATACGCCCGGCTCTTCGGAAGAAGGCATGGTCATGGACTTTACCGATGTCAAGACCATCGCCCAGAAGCATGTGGTGGAGCCGTGGGACCACGCCTTCCTGGTATATGCCGGCGACACCGTCGTTGCCGATTTCCTGGGATCGCTTGAAGGACACAAGACCGTTGTGCTCGACTGCGTGCCTACTGCGGAAAACCTTGCCGCCAAGGCGTTCCAACTCCTCGACCAGGCTTACAGCGACGTCTACGGCAACAATCTGCGCCTTGAACGGGTGCGGATTTACGAAACGCCGAACAATTGGGCGGATGCGGTAAGAGACCAGATCTAACCGGCTCAGGCTGGTATCTGTCTACGGGTCTTACCCCCAGATTTCCGGCGCCACGCAAAGCCGGGCCACCGGCACATCACCCAGCAGGTGCTCGTCGACAATCGCGGCGACATCGTCCTTCGTTACCTTGCCGTACATCACCCCCTCGGGGTAGACCAGCACGCTCGGGCCCGAACCGCACGGACCGATGCAGCCGGTCATGGTGAGGCGGAATTTCTCGCCCAAGTCGCGCTTCTGGAACTCGAACATGAATTCTTCCAGCACTTCGCCGCACCCGTTTTGATTGCACGATCCCTGTGGATGGCCGGGGCCGCGGTTCTGGGTGCAGATAAAGATGTGTTTCAAAGGTTTTGCCATGATTTTAGATTCCAGAAATTGACCACGAATGACACAAATTAAACACGAATGCACACGAATAAAATCGCCTAGTGTCGGATCGGCGAACAATGCCACGATCATTCGTGAACATTCGTGAACATTCGTGTCCATTCGTGGTGAAGCTTTTTTTCAACCGAACTTGAACAGAACCCCATAGCCGCCGCGCGGGTACTCCCAGTCCACGTTGCGGTAATCGTCGCAGATGATGCGGCAGGTGCCGCATTCCAGGCAGCCATCGGTGATCAGCACCACCTTGCCGTTGCCCTCCAGGGTGTAGCAGCCAGCCGGACAGCAAACGATGCACTGCTGGGTCTTGCACTCGTATTCGCAGATATCCGGCTTGAATATTTTTACGTGAGGCCGTTCGGCGTCCACCCGGTAGCGGTTCTGGAACAGTTTCTCTTCGACTTTGACGATCATCTGAAAGCCCTCCAAAGTTTGTAAGCATCACCCATCAACCCGAACAGCGAGCGCTTCTCGCGGAAGCTGGAAAATATCTCGCGTTCCTTGGTTTTCTTGTCGATGCCGTCCACATGCAGCATGGTGTGGGCGGAGCGGTTGACCAGTTCGGGATAGGTGGTAAAGAACTGGCGGTTGGAATGAAAAATCTCCGGCATTTCCTGGTATTTTTTCAGATCCTTCATGACGAAGCTGTCGTCAAGCCGGCTGCGATATATAGACAGGTTAGCCGCCGTCATCGCCTTACCTTCTTTCATCAGGTCGATCACGGTTTCCGCCGCGATCCGGCCGGTGGTCATCGCCAGGTTGGAGCCTTCGCGATGCACCGCGTTGACGAACATGCCGGAATCGCCGACGATCAGCCAGCCGTCGCCATAGATCCTGGGTATTGCCTTGTAGCCGCCTTCCGGGATCAGGTGGGCGGTGTATTCCTTCATCTCCCCGCCAGCCAGCAGCGGCTTGATCGAGGGATGGTTCTTCATCTTCTCGAGCAAGGCGTAGGGCGTGGTTTTCTGCTCCTTGAAATCCGACAGCATACAGCCCACGCCAATGGCGATGGACTCCTTGTTGGTATAGAGGAAGCCAGTGCCCATCATGCCCTGGGTGATCTTGCCGAACAGCTCGATCACCACGCCCTCTTCCTCGCCGATATTGAAGCGCTCCTGCAGGACTTCCTGCGGCATGAAGTGGATTTCCTTCACCGCCAGCGCCACGTTCTTCGGCTCCAGTTCGGGGTGGAATTCGGCTTTTTTGGCAAGCAGGGAATTTACCCCGTCCGCCAGGATCACCACGTCAGCGTAGATGCTGCCGCCCTCGCGATCCACCTGCACCCCCACCACCCGGTCGCTTTCGTCGCGCAACAGGTCGGTGACCGTGGTTTCGCAGATTACCAGCGCGCCCGCCTCCTGCACCTTGGCCGAAAACCACTTGTCGAACTGGGCGCGGATGATGGTGTAGCGGTTGAACGGCTCCTTGTTGAAGCCGTCGGAGCGGTAATGGGTGCCGATGAAGGAGTCATCGTCCATCACCCACATGCGCTGCTCGATGATGTGCCTCTCCAGCGGCGCATCGTCACGGAAATCGGGGATCATCTTCTCCAGCGCATCGGCGTAAAGAATCGCCCCCTGCACGTTCTTCGAGCCGGCATATTCGCCACGCTCCAGTTGCAACACCTTCATCCCGGCCTTGGCCAGGGTAAAGGCGGCAGCATTGCCGGAAGGCCCGGCGCCGACCACGATGGCATCGAATTTTTCACTCATAATATCCTCCTGATTCAACTAATTTTTTACCGCCGAGGCGCAGAGGCGCAGAGATAACAACCGCTTTTGTTCTTCTCTGCGCCTCGGCGGTTAATTCATCCTGCTTTCTTCATCATCGCCAGCTTCTGCCGGAACGCCTCGGTCAGCGCCGGCAAAATGGTCATGGCATTACCAACGATGCCATAGGTGGCAAAGTCGAAGATCGGCGCATTGGGGTCGTTGTTGATGGCGATGATGCAATCCGAGGCATCCATCCCGACCCGGTGCTGGATCGCGCCGGAGATGCCGGCGGCGATGTAGAGCTTGGGCCGCACGGTCTTGCCCGACTGGCCCACCTGCCGCTCCAGGTCGACCCATCCGGCCTGCACCACGGGGCGCGAGGCGCCCACTTCGGCGCCGAGCACTTGGGCGAGGTCCCAGATCAGCTGGAAATTCTCCGGCTTCTTCATGCCCCGCCCGCCAGCCACGATGATGTCGGCGAAGGCGAGCTGCGGCTTGTCCTGCATGGCATCGGGGATGTATTCCAGCACCTTGGTGATGATGCGGCTTTCCAGCATACCGAGCGGATGCTCGATCACCCGCCCGGTGCGGCTTGCGTCGCGCTCCGCCATGGACATCACCCGCGGGCGCACCGTGGCCATCTGCGGCCGGTAGTTGAGGGTAACGATGGTGCACAGCAGGCTGCCGCCGAAAGTGGGGCGGGTGGCTGCCAAGCTGCGGTTGTCCGGGTCGATGGTCAGGGCGGTGCAATCGGCGGTGAGGCCGGTCTGCAGGGTCGTCGCCACGCTGCCGGCGAGATCGCGGCCCTGGGTGGTGGCCCCGAGCAGCAGTATTTCCGGCTGGTAGGCGTTGACCAGGTCGGTCATCCCCTTGGTGAAGGGCTCGTTGCGGTAGTCCTTGAGGATCTCGTCCGCCATCAGGTAGCACAGGTCAGCACCGTGGTACATCGCCTCGTTGCAGAACCGGCGGGTCTGTTCGCCGGGCGCGCCCAGCACCACGCCGGCCAGTTCCACGCCGAGCATGTCGGCGAGCTTCCTGCCCTCGCCCATCAGTTCCCACGAAACCGGGTGAACCTGCCCCCGCTCGTGCTCGACGAACACCCACACGCCCTTGTAGCCGGCGAGCTTAGGATCCAACTCGAATTTGCGTTTTTTCTTGGCCGGTGCTTCACTCATGGCTTGGTCCTCTTAGTTAATTGCGATTCACCACGAATCACACGAATGTTCACGAATCAACACGAATGAAAACTCCGCCATCGGGCAGAGAGTCCTTGCCCGGTGAACGATAAAGAGGCATTTATTCGTGTCCATTCGTGTCATTCGTGGTTAAAGAATTCAGGCGCGCTTGGCGACTTCTTTTTCCACCGCCGGGAAGCGCGTGAACATCTTGGCCAGCACCGTCACGGCCATATCCTTGGGATCGCCGCTCTCCACCTCGATCATCTCGGCGCGCTCCGATTTCGGCGTCGGCGCGAACACCTTGCTAACCACGGTAGGCGAGCCCTTGAGGCCGATCCTGGCGATATCCTCGATACCGGCTGCGTCCTTGTCCCACAGCTTGAGCGGGTGGCGGGCGGCGCGGAACATGTTGGGCATGTTGGCAAAGCGCATCTGGTTGTTGCCCTCCAGCACCGTCACCAGGCACGGCAGACTGGTTTTCAGCAACTGCACGCCGCCTTCGGCACGCCGCTCCACCACGATTTCCCTGGCCTCCGGCTTGACCGCCACAATTTTGGAGACATAGGTCAGCAGCTGCATGTCCAGGCGTTTCGCCACGCCAGGCCCGACTTGGGCGGTGTCGCCGTCGATGGTCTGCTTGCCGGTGAACACCATGTCCACCGGCATGTTCTTCTGGATCTGGCGGATCGCCGAGGCCAGCGCGAAACTGGTCGCCAGGGTATCCGCCCCGGCGAAGGCGCGGTCGGTGATCAGGATCGCATCGTCGGCGCCGAACGACAGCGCCTTGCGCAATGCCGCCTCGGCTTGGGGCGGGCCCATGGTGATCACGGTGACCGTGCCGCCGTGCTTGTCCTTGAGGCACAGCGCCTCTTCCAGAGCGAACAGGTCATACGGATTGATGATCGCCGGTACGCCCTGGCGCATGATGGTGTTGGTCACCGGATGGACGCGAATCTGCGCGCTGTCCGGCACCTGTTTGATACAAACGACGATGTGCATGATCTTCTCCTTGTCAGGCGACTTTTTGCCGTTGCGGCAGAGCCGCACGAATGTTTTCCACCGACACGGTTTTCACTCCTTCGGCATCGCGGAACACCTTGAAAACTTTTTCCTTGATTGCGCTGGAGCCGACGAAATCCCGGTAGGCCAGATCCAGCAGCTTTCGGCAGGCATTGAGTGCCTCGTCCTCGCTGCTATCTGCCGCAAGCGGCGTCTGCCTGAGGTACTGGTGGAAGCGCTGCAGGATGTGCAGGCGGTTCACATGCACCACCGCAGGCTGGTACTCGATCGCGAAGAAATCCAGGAACTCCTCGGCGGTGGATAGTTTTTTCATGGCATGCATCAATATTTCCATGGCTTCAATCTCCTTTAGGGTCTGTTCATGAATAAGTTGAACATTCTGGCCGCACCGGCGGGCGCGCTGCTGCGTTGCCGGTCGCTTGCAGGGTATGGCCATGCGGCGCGCCCGGCGCCTTGCATCGCATCCCGCCAGCACGCCCATAATTGTCCAACTTATTCATGAACAGACCCTGTCAAACTTCAAGGCGCAGCGGATGCCGCACCGCGGTTTCCAGATAAAACCGCTTCAGGTCGTTCACGTCCGGCGCATGCTTGACCGATCCTGCGTACTGCCGGATGCGCGCCAGGATAGTGCCGGCTTGCAGCTCGTCGAGCAGAATTCCCATTTCGGCATAGGTCCGGATCACCGCGCTGCTGCCGGAATGCTTGCCCAGCACCAGTCGGTGGTCGCGTCCGACCTCTTCGGGGTCGAAGTTCTGGTAGTTGTCGCGGTTCTTGATCAGCCCATCCACGTGGATGCCTGATTCGTGTGTGAAAACCCCTTCCCCGACGATGCTCTTGTTGGCTGGAACCGGACGCCCCGAGGCCAAGGCCACCAGCCTCGATATCTCGGGAAAGCGCCGGCTGTCGATGCCGCTCTCGATACCATGCAGGTGGCGCAGCGCCATCACCGCCTCTTCCAGCGGCGCATTGCCGGCGCGTTCACCGAGGCCGTTGACCGTGGTATTGATATGTGTCGCGCCCGCCCTCACCGCCGCCAGGGTATTGGCGGTGGCCAGTCCAAGATCGTTGTGGGCATGCATTTCCACTTCCATGTCGACGGTGACCCGCAGGGTGCGCAGCACTTCATAGGTAGCGAACGGGTCCAGCACCCCCAGCGTGTCAGCAAAGCGGAAGCGGCGGGCGCCTGCGTACTCGGCCGTCTCCGCCGCCTTGAGCAGAAAATCGATATCGGCGCGGGAGGCGTCTTCGGCGCCGACGCTCACCTCCATCCCCAAATCCAGGGCGGCCGGCACAAAGCGGCGGATGGCCTGCAACACCCACTCGCGGTCGCGCTTCAGCTTGTGTCGAATCTGCAGATCGGACACCGGAATCGACAGGTTGACCATGTTCACATTGCACTCTGCCGCCGCGCGCAAGTCCTCGTCCTGCATCCGCCCCCATACCATCAAGCGCGAGCTCAGGCCCAGCCCGGCGATGGCGCGGATCGCCTCGCGCTCCTCCTCGCCCATGATCGGGATGCCAATTTCCAGCTCGACCACGCCAGCGGCGGACAGGGCACGGGCGATGGCGATCTTCTCCTCGGCGGAGAATGCCACCCCGGCGGTCTGCTCGCCGTCGCGCAAGGTCGTATCGTTAACGGTCACCATGATGTTCTCCGTTCAGGCCAGGAATGTTGTTGCATGAACAGTCTTGAGCAAGCACTGTGCCACCATCGTCAGCGCAACAATTTTTGTTTGTTTTTCAAAGCACTAAGAATATTCATCGGAAAAACTGGGGGGGTGGAAAGCCGACAAAAAGCTGCTTTGTCGGATTTGCGACAAGGGATCGCCAAATCTTATTCTTCGGAACCGAAACACTTGGCATAGTCGTCGCATACCCGGCAGCTCGGCGCACGGCAGGCGTTGACGCCAGCGCGTTCGCACAACTGCTTGTAGAAGAATTTCTTCCACTTCATGTTGCCGGTGTTGCGGGCGTAAAGAGAAGGAAAGCGGGTTTTCAGCAGGTCGGAGAGCTCCTGGCGGTTAGCCAGCCCCAAGTCCTGCCACAGGTGGTTGCCGCCCAGGCATGCCGCCGCGACCGCGCTGGCGAGCCAGGCAGTCTCGTCGCTGCCATCGCTGCTGTGATCGAGCAGGAGTTGCAGCAGATCGTCGTATTCGTCGGCGCGCAGAGCCAGGCAGCCGGCCTCCATCGCCAGCTCCGGCAAGTCGTTGGCCGCCGGGAAGTAGCGCGCCAGCAGCGCCTGGAAGGCCACTGCGTCGAGGCCCAGCGGACGCGCCTGGGGCAATGCGCCCCGCGACGTTTCCAGCGCCCCGGCGAAGGCGCGGGTCGCCGGATCGGCGGGGTCTTGCGCAACCTGCATCAGCTTGGCTTGAAGCGCACCCATGATCAAACCGCCAGCGCTTCGTGGCTGTAGCACTTCTTCGGGCAAATCTTGGCGCAGGCCTCGCAGCCGATGCAGTTCTTTTCGTTGGCGACGGTCATCACTTTCTTCTCGTACTCATCGTCGTCATCCTCGTCCGCATCCACCGCAATCAGCTCACCTTCGTCGTCCATGCCCATCAACTGCAGCACGTCGCGCCCGCAGACCTTGAAGCAGCGGCCGCAACCGATGCATTTTTCCCGGTTGATGTCCTTGACGAACTTGGGTATCCAGGCACGCCCATCGGGCATTACTACCGTCGCAAAAGCCATTTCACGCTCCTTTCATACGATCTTTCAAGGACTTTAGCCCTTAGACTGTCGGGGTCCCTTTGAGGGACAATCTTGCGCGGGCATCCGCCAGCGCTTTGTAAGCCCCATAAGTCCGGGCCGCCAGTTCGAGAATATTTTCCCAGTTGACCGGCAGCTCTTCGGACAGATCGTGCAGGTCCATCTTGAGCTGGGTCGCCTGGGCGTTCAGTTTCTTGACCTGCGCTTTCAATTCTTCTTCGCTCATCGCGTATTCCTTCAAAATCTTGTTAACCGCAGAGGGCGCGGTTACAAATCAACAAAAATTCGCCACGTCCGGGAACTTGCGGATCATCTCCACCCCAGCGTTCACCAGCTTATCCCCCTCTTCCGCCAGTTTTTCCATGGTGAGGAAGCCGAAACGGTGCACATCGCGCAGCTGCTTGTTGACCACGATCAGGCGGCCGGCGATCAGGACGATGCGGCCGAAACCCTCGTGGTGCATCTTCATCATCGGGGTGACCATGTTGCCGGTCTGGCGCTCGATGGCGAGGCCCACGGCGCTGTAGAACAGTTCCAGCCGCCACAGCATTTCCGGATCGGGGTCGCCGATGATGGGAATTTCCTTGCGCTTTTCCTTGTCGACGACATAGGGTTCCAGCAGTTGCGCATTGCTCTTGCCTTCCCACGCGCCGTAGGAATCCTGCGCCCGCCACAACTTGACGAGTTCATTTAAAAAAACCGAGCTTCCCAGTTCGGAACCGGGTGTTGAAAGCAAAGCGGCTTCAGGCATGGTCTACCTCCTCTTCTTCATCGAAATCAAAAGTCTTTTCCTTGCCCTTTTCGAGCGCCTTGCGCAGCCAGGGCGGCGGCGTTCCTTTCAATACCTGCTGAAGTCTGTCGAGCAGGCCGGCAATTTCGGTGTCTTCCGGCACCTTCAACGGATGGATTTTTGCAGCCACCACCCGCGCCGCCGCCGAACCGCCAATAGCCGAAACGTAGACGATGGCGCAATCGCGGATGGCATCGATCTTCGCCACCAGCTTGTCTTCGTTGCCGTCTTCCTTGAGGTCGCCGTCGAACTGGATGACCTCAACGAAGCGGTGACCATCAGGGGAAATTTCGTAAATTGCGACGTTCTTCGCCCAACCGAAGTGGGCATCCACGCGCTTCATGTCCTGAGTCGTAAAGGCGACTTTCATACTGTTCGCTCCTCGTTCGTGGTTAGTAACAAGTTTCAGCTTGCGGCGCGGTTTCATGGGACTCTCCCGGTAACGGCCACGAATCGGCATGATGTTCGGGCAAATTCTCGATGAACAGGTTGCCCACCTCGAAAACCAGGTCGCGCGTGCCGCGGTAGCCAACAGAAAGCTGGTGAGCGGCGCCCAGCCGGTCGAAAAGAGGCAGTCCCATTTTGATAAATGGAATACCGAGCCGTTGCGCCGCCTGCCTGCCATGGGAATGGGTGATCAACAGGTCGCAGCCTGCGGCGCGGCTTTCCAGGTCTTCCAGGTCGCCGATGACGACCTCCTCTGCCGGCATCTTCTCCAACAGCGTGGAGTGGGTGGTAGTGACCGCAGCGGCAATCTCGCAGCCCATCTCCCCCAGCCACGCACCCATCTGCCAAAGCAGATCGGGCTCGGCGCCGATGGCGACCTTCTTGCCGCCGAAGAAGAAATGTCCGTCCAGCATGGCATCCACCAGTTGGCCACGCTGGCGGCGGTACTTGGTCGAAACCGGCGTGCCGGATAGTTCCGACAGGTAATCCAGAAATTCATCGTTCGCTGCCAGCCCGGTAAGCCGGTCGAACAGCCGGTAAGGCACGCCTGTCCTGGCCTCAAGCGCTTGGGCGGCAGGCCGCATCTGCTCGCCGATGGCGATGGTCACCGCCGAGCCGCCCATCTGTTTGATCTGAGCCACCTTCGCCCCGCCCAGCGTGGTGGGCAGGAAGGTCTCGGGGATGTGGCCGTCGAGCGAACCGGACAGATCCGGCGCAATGATCGGGTAAAGCCCGAAGGACTCGACGATCTCGCGCACCTCCTCGATATCCGCCACGGTCAGGTGGCTGCCAGGCAGGATATTGACCTGCCAGACGGTCTTCGGAACTGGCTCGCACAGCGTCTCCACGAGAGCGGTGACCGCCTTGCTCCAGCCGTCCTGGAAGGCGCCCAGGTAGTCCGGCGTCGGCACGTACACCAGGGCGGTCTCGGCCAGTTCAGGGTGCTTCTGGCGGATCAGCTTGAGAAATCCGTGCACGTCGTCGCCCTTGGTTTCGGTCAGCCCGGTCGAGCAGATGCCGATGATGTCGGGCTTGGCGCGGTTGTAGATGTTCAGGATCGCCTGCTCGATGTTTTCCATGCCGCCGAGGATGGTGGTGACCTCGTTCATGGCGGTGGTCTGGAGCGGAATCGTCTCGCGGAAGTGGCGCACGAACAGCACCAGACCGAAGGCGGTGCAGCCCTGCGAGCCGTGCATCAGCGGCATGCACTTGTCCAGGCCGAGAAAGGCCAGCGCCGCACCGATCGGCTGGCTCATCTTGAGCGGATTGACCGCACAGGCTTTTTTGGATGTAACTATGGTCGCCATTTCAATCACCTTTTTTGAACCGCAGAGGCGCAGAGACGCTGAGTTTTTTAGCCTTTCCTCTGCGCCTCAGCGCCTCTGCGGTTAGTCTTCCATTTCCCACGGCGCCGGTTGCCGCACCTGCGCCCAGATCGGGTTGTAAATTGCCCGGTCGATCTGCTTTACCAGTTCCACCATGCCTTCATAGCCGGCATAGGCGTGGTGGCGCTCCTGGTTGATGTCGAGCCAGGGCGTCTTGGCCTTCAGCGCAACAAACTGCGAACGCCCGCCGGAAAGCATGATGTCGGCACCAGACTCTTTCAGCATGCGGTACATCTCGCGCGGCGGCAGGTCGTCGAACATGTGGGCATCGCCGCCCATGATTTCCTTGATGCGCGCCTTGTCCTCCGAGGTAGATTTCTTGGTGCTGGTGCCGACGATTTCCATGCCCACTTCGCTTAGCGCAGAAACCACCGACCACGACTTCACCCCGCCGGTAAGCAGCAATACGCGCTTGCCCTTCAGCCTCGCCTTATAGTGCTCAAGGCGTGACCAGGCACGGGCTTCCTCCCGCTCGATCAGGGTCGCGGTGCGCGCCAGCAAGTCTTCCTGCGCGCCGCGCTGCACCAAGAGCCTGGCGATGGTGCGCAAGCTCTGGCTGGTATCGGTAACGCCGTAGAAGGAACCCTCGAACCAGGGAATGCCGTAGCGTTCTTCCATCTTGCGGGCCAGATTGATCAGCGCCTGCGAGCACACCATCATCGCCGCCCTGGCCCGATGGGCGCAGGCGACTTCACGATAACGGGCATCGCCGGAGATATTGGCGAGTACCCGGATGCCGAGCGCATCCAGCAATGGCTGCACCTGCCACAACTCGCCAGACAGATTGTATTCGCCGTAGATATTGATGTCGTAGTGCGTCGTAACCGCCGGTTCCTCGGTGCCGATCACATAATCGAGCAGCGCCTCGCCCGCCAGCTTGTTGCCCAGGTTCTTGCTGCCGGCGAAGCCCGGCGCATTCACCGGAATGACCGGCTTGCCGAACTTTTCCGCCGCACGCTTGCATACCGTCTCGATGTCGTCGCCGATCAGGGCGGTAACACAGGTCTGATAGACGAACACCGCAGGGGGATCATACTTTTCGATAATCTCGCGGATCGCCCTGAACAACCGCTTTTCACCGCCGTAGATCACATCCAGCTCACCGATATCGGTGGTAAAGCCGGTGCGATAAAGCTTCGACCCGCTCGAAGCCGCATGGCGGTTGTCCCAGGAGTTTCCCTCGCAGGCAATCGGCCCGTGCACCAGATGGGCCACATCGACGATCGGCTGCAGCGCGATCTTCGCCCCGTCGAAAGCGCAACCGCCCGCCGCCGCACCGGGCGTAAGCGGCTTGCTGCAGCCCTTCTTGCGCTCCTTGTCGGACTTGCCTTGATTAGTCGGGCAGGCCGGCTCATTGAACACCATCTCGACTTTTCTGGTTAATGCGCTCATTGCGATAATCCTGACAAAAGTTCTATTTGGCTTATGGCAATGCAAGTCCCATGCCATTCCCGAATATCACATGTAACATCTTGTATGCACATCGATTATTAGATGTGCGACAAACTTGTGTCGGATTTTCAATGTCGGAATGTCGAATTTGCGACCAAGATGCAATCGTCACAAACGAGGAGTGGGCTGGATTGTTTCAGAGAGAAGTAAAAGCTAACTAAACCAAATCGCAACCTGGCTGATTTGGCCTTGCTCCTGGCGTTCAATCCGGAGAAAAACAACTCCGCCACCAGCAACTGTGTAGCAAGAACTCGGGATGGGAGCTGGAATTCCAGGAACAGACCGTCACGGGTATCGCCCTGAGTGACCGGTTGAACTGGCAGGGCAAAGCGGACGCACAAACTTGCGGCTCAAGGGTATCAAGTAAACTGGGGGCGATTCACAGTAGAGACGTATAGGGGAATGACTAGCCTTACATACTGTCTAATTTTAGCTTAGGCATCTGTGGTTACGGCAATTTTTCCTTCCTTCATTGGCGCACCCCATAGTCTGATAGCTTCATTTAAACTAATCTGAAAGTAAGCGGCCAGCCGTCCCACTCCACCGGCGGCGGGATTTACGGTAATGCTGCCTTCAGTGGCAACAACTCATCAATACGGCTATTGGGCCAGGCAGGCAATTTCTCCAGGGTGTCCTTCAGCCAGGCATGAGGATCCAA
>NZ_DATKTK010000015.1:0-30916 GCF_035531155.1 Sulfuricella sp.
GCAGGCACGGGTCAACAACCTGTTCGACAAGTCCTACGAGCTGGCGCAGGGCTATGGTACGCCGGGGGTGAACGTTTTTGTCGGCGTTCGCTACCAGCCCGTCAGGTAAAAGTGTTTTGAACCGCCCCGTCATTCCCGCTAAAATGGAATGACGGTTCTTTACCGTATCATTTCAAGGAGTCTGCCATGTTATCCCTGACCTCCCGCCAGCAACTGACCATTGGCGTCGGACTCGCCCTGTTGATGGCTCTCACGCGTAGCCATCACTGGGCGACGCTGCATGCTCTGCCCGACGCTTCGTGGGCGGTGTTTTTTCTCGTCGGCGTGTATCTGCGCGCATTCTGGGTGGCGCCTGTCCTGATGCTGGGAGCCGTGCTGGTTGATTACGTCGCTATCACCTGGGGCGGGGTCAGCAGCTTCTGTGTTTCGCCTGCTTACTGGCTCCTCATCCCCGCCTATGGCGCCCTGTTCCTGGCCGGCCGCGTCTATGCCCGCCATCACCGCCTGTCCTGGTCGGCATTGCCGTGGTTGCTGGGCAGCGCACTGGCGGGCGCGACACTGGCGGAACTGTTCTCCAGCGGAGGATTCTATTTCTTCTCCGGTCGGTTTGCCGAGCCTAGCCTGGGCGAATTCATCCCGCGCCTGGTGAAGTATTTCCCTCACATGTTGTCGACCATGGCCACCTACCTGGGCCTGGCTGCCGTGATTCATGTCGGTGTCGCCAGTTTGCGCGGCGATGCGCAACACACCGGTTGACCCCAATGCTGTTCACTTTAGCCGTTCGTGGTGAGCCTGTCGAACCACAATTACCCTTCGACAAGCTCAGGGTGAACGGTCGGGAGAGTCTAAGTGAACAGCATTTCAGTTAACCCATGAGCGACGCCATCAATACCCGCCACAACGCCCGTATGGCGCGCAAGAAGGCGGTGATTGATGCGAACATCGCCCGTGCCACCGTCGAACGCGGCCTCTTGCTCGTGCTCACCGGCAACGGCAAGGGCAAGAGTTCGTCCGCCTTCGGCATGGTCGCCCGCGCCCTGGGTCACGGCATGAAAGTGGGCGTCGCCCAGTTCATCAAGAGCCGCACCGACACGGGCGAAGAAGCCTTCTTCCGCCGCCAGCCCGGCGTGGAATGGCATGTGCTCGGCGACGGTTTCACCTGGGACACCCAGGATCGCGAACGCGACATCGCCACCGCCCGGCGCGGCTGGCAGGTCGCAGAGCGCATGCTGGCCGATCCGTCGATTGATCTCGTGGTGCTGGACGAGCTTACCTATCTGCTGACATACGGCTATCTCGACCAGGATGCCGTGCTGGATGCCATCGCCGCCCGTCCGCCTATGCAGCATGTCGTCGTCACCGGACGCGGTGCTGCGCCGGAGCTGGTCGAGCTGGCCGATACCGTGTCAGAAATCACCGACGTGAAACACGCCTACCGCGCGGGGATCAAGGCGCAGAAGGGCGTGGATTTGTGATGGGGTTGCGTTGCTGTACGGCCCTATTTATCAGCGCCCCCGCTTCCGGCCAGGGCAAGACCACCGTGACTGCCGGCCTGGCGCGGCTGCACCGCAATCAGGGTCGCCGCGTGCGTATATTCAAGACCGGCCCGGACTTTCTCGACCCCATGATCCTGGAGCGGGCATCAGGCGCCCCCGTGTACCAACTGGACTTGTGGATGGGCGGCGAGGCGCACTGCCGGCAACTGCTATTCGATGCGGCCGGGGAAGCCGATCTGATCCTGATCGAGGGCGTCATGGGCCTGTTCGACGGGGATCCGTCCAGCGCCGATCTGGCTGCACTGTTCGGCATCCCGGTGCTGGCGGTGATCGACGGATCGGCCATGGCGCAAACCTTCGGTGCGGTCGCGCATGGGCTGGCGCATTACCGTCCCGGGCTGCCCTTCGCCGGGGTGCTGGCCAATCGGGTGGGCAGCGCTCGCCACGCCGACATGCTGCTCGGCAGCCTGTCCGCCGATTTGCCCGGCTTCGGCGCGGTTTTTCGCGACCCTGCCGCAACCCTGCCCGACCGCCACCTGGGACTGGTACAGGCCGACGAGATCGCCGACCTCGATACGCGCATCGACCTCATGGCCGGGAAGATCGCCGCAACCGGACTGGCGGCGCTGCCCCCGGCTGTGGCTTTCGCGTCGTCACCTGCGTCGCAGGTTCCCCCCATGCTGGCCGGCCGGCGCATCGCCGTCGCCAGGGATGCCGCTTTTTCCTTCCTCTACCCGGCCAACCTCGACGTGCTGCGCGCCTTGGGGGCGGAGCTGCGCTTCTTCTCGCCGCTCGATGACGCTGCCCTGCCGGAGGCCGACAGCCTCTACCTGCCCGGCGGTTATCCCGAACTGCACTTGCAGGCGCTGCAAGCCAATCGCGTCATGGGCGAGTCCATCCGTGTCCACCACGCGGCAGGCCGCCCTATCCTGGCCGAATGCGGTGGAATGCTCTACCTGCTTGAAACCCTGACCGATGCCGAGGGCCGGTGCGCAGAGATGGTCGGCCTGCTGCCAAGCCAAGCTGTCATGCAGCCGCGCCTCACTGCGTTGGCGCTGCAAGCGGTTCAATTGCCCGAAGGCGAGCTGCGCGGCCACACCTTCCACCACTCGCGGCTGGAAACGAAACTCGCGCCCGTTGCGCGGGGGCGTTGTCCCAACGGCGGTGCAACCGCCGAGGCGGTGTTCCGTGACCAGGGCCTCACCGCCTCCTATGTCCACTTCTATTTCCCCTCCAACCCGGCAGCGGTGGCGGGGTTGTTCTTGCCATGAGTTACGACGATCACCGCTACAGCGAGGCCGACCGGGCCGCGGTCTATCGCGTCATCGCTGAGCGCCGCGACATGCGCCACTTTCGGCCCGACCCCGTTGATCCGGACACCCTGCAGCGCCTGCTGGAGGCGGCGCATCGGGCGCCCAGCGTCGGGCTGATGCAGCCGTGGCGCTTCATCCGCATTACCCGAGCCGACTTGCGCCGCCACATCCATGCCCTGGTGGAGGCGGAGCGCCGGCGCACCGCGGAGGCCCTCGGCGAGCGCCAGGAAGAATTCATGCGTCTCAAGGTCGAAGGCATCCTGGACTGCGGTGAGCTGCTGGTGGCCGCCCTTGCCGACGGACGCGAACGTCATATCTTCGGGCGGCGTACTTTGCCGGAGATGGATCTCGCTTCGGTGGCCTGCGCCATTCAGAACCTGTGGCTCGCGGCGCGGGCGGAAGGGCTGGGCCTGGGCTGGGTATCGCTGTTCGATCCCGATGCCCTGGCCAGCCTGCTGGCCATGCCGCCGGGCAGCAAGCCGGTCGCCATTCTTTGCCTGGGGCATGTCGAAGCGTTTTATCCCGCGCCCATGCTGGAACTGGAGAGATGGACGCAAGGGCGCCGGCTGGAAGACATGGTGTTTTCCGATAGCTGGGGAAATTCGGCATGAAGGAACTGATCCTCGGCGGCGCCCGCTCGGGCAAGAGCGCCCTGGCCGAGCGCCTCGCCGCAGAAAGCGGGTTGGCAGTGGTCTATATCGCTACGGCGACGGCGGGCGATGCCGAAATGTCCGGGCGCATCGCCCATCACCGGGAACGCCGTCCCGCCGGGTGGGGTTTGGAGGAAGAACCCCGTCACCTCGCCGCAGCGCTCAAGGACGCGGCCGCTTCGGGCCGCTGCCTGCTGGTGGACTGCCTGACCCTGTGGCTGAACAACATCATTGCCGACGAGGCGCTGTTTCAACGGGAGCGGGCGGCATTGCTGGATGCCTTGCCCGGCCTGCCTGGCCGGGTCATCCTGGTGAGCAACGAGGTGGGCATGGGAATCGTCCCGCTGGGGGAATTGACCCGGCGATATTGTGACGAGGCGGGCCGCCTGCATCAGGATCTGGCGCAATTGTGCGACCGGGTGACATTAGTGGCCGCGGGGCTGCCACTGGTTTTGAAAGGGAAATCGTTATGAGTTTTGAATGGCTGGAAATGCCGGCCGCATCTTTGAATAATGTGGCGCTGGAGGCGGCGCAGGCGCGCCAGATGCAGCTCACCAAGCCGCTCGGGTCTTTGGGCTATCTTGAAGACATTGCCATCCGCCTCGCCGGGATGCAGGGCACCCAGCAGCCCGAGCTTTCGCGGGTGCGCATCGTGGTGTTCGCCGCCGATCACGGCATCGCTGAGGAAGGCGTGTCGGCCTTTCCCCAAGCGGTGACCGGGCAGATGATCCTCAATTTTGCCCGCGGCGGCGCTGCGATCAGCGTGCTGGCACGCAACCTGGGAGCCTCCCTGGAAGTGGTGGACGTGGGCAGCGTATGGGACGGCGAAGCCCTGTCCGGCGTGGTCGTGCAAAAGGCGGCCAGCGGCACCGCCAATTTCCGCCGCGGCCCGGCGATGAACGAAACTCAGCTGGCAGCGGCATTGCAGGCCGGTCGCGACGCGGCGGGGCGGGCGCTGAAAGACGATGCGCAGCTTTTCATCGGCGGCGAGATGGGGATCGCCAATACCTCCGCCGCCACCGCCTTGGCCTGTGCCCTGCTGGGACGGTCCGCCACCGAGATCGCCGGGCCGGGCACGGGCCTGGACGCGGCAGGGGTAACGCGCAAGGCGCAGATCATCGACGAATCGCTGGAACTGCACCGCGCGGCGATGATTTCTCCGCTCGAAGCGTTGCGCCACGTCGGCGGTTTCGAGATCGCGGCGCTTGCCGGAGCCTACATCGCCTGCGCCCAGGCAGGCCTGCCGGTTCTGGTGGACGGTTTCATCGCCAGCTCGGCGGCACTGGCGGCGATGAAAATCCGGCCGGATGCGGCAAACTGGTGGTTCTACGGGCATGCCTCGGCCGAACCGGGCTATGTTCATCTGATGCAGGCGCTGGATGCCAGGCCCCTGGTGAATCTGGGGATGCGTCTGGGCGAGGGCAGCGGCGCGGCGGTGGCGCTGCCGATTCTGCGGCTTGCCGCCGCACTGCATGGGCAAATGGCCACTTTCGGCGATGCCGGGGTGTCGGAAGGTCAATGAGCGACACCCCGATTGTGACTACCGTCGACCTGATCCGCCACGGGGAACCGGCGGGCGGTATCCGGTTTCGCGGCCACACCGACGATCCCTTGAGCGCAACGGGCTGGGCGCAGATGCGTGCAGCCGTCCAGGGCGAGGGCGAGTGGCAGGTCGTGGTCAGCTCCCCGCTACTGCGCTGCGCCGAATTCGCCGCGGAGCTTGCCGCGCGCGCCGGTGTGCCGCTGGAAACCGAGGCGCGTTTCAAGGAGATCGCCTTCGGCGAGTGGGAAGGCCGCACGCCCGAAGAACTGATGCAAAGCGATCCCGACTGCCTCGACCGGCTGTGGCGCGATCCGGCCGGCTACACGCCGCCCGGCGGGGAGGGCCTAGAGGCTTTCGCGGCACGGGTGACGGCGAGCTGGAACGACACGCTGGCCCGCCACGCCGGCAAGAAAATCCTGCTGGTGGGGCACGGCGGCGTGAACCGCGTGATCCTCTGCCACGCCCTGCAAATCCCCCTCCGGAACATGTTCCGCCTGGACGTGCCGTTCGCCGCGCTGAGCCGGCTACGGGTTCTCGGCAGCGGCAGCGAAGCCCTGCCGCAACTGCTGTTCCACGGCAGTTCGCAGCCATGAACCATAAAAATCAATTGAACCGCAGAGACGCAGAGGCGCTGAGGAAAAACAATGAATTATAGAATTGTGCGGCCTCACCCATTTGGAGGGGTAGAAATTGTTGTAACTCATTTATTTCTCTGCGTCTCCGCGCCTCTGCGGTGAAGCAATTTCCGTTTTTAACATGAAGGCATTTCTGTTGGCCTTGCAGTTCCTTACCTGCCTCCCCGTTTCCCTGAAAGCTGCACCGGGTCCGGCGGACTGGGGACGGTCGGCACTCGCCTATCCGCTGGTCGGGCTCCTGATCGGGTTGTTGCTGGCGGGCCTGCAGCAACTCGTCGGCCATGCCGACCCATTGCTCCAGGCGGCACTACTGGCCGCGACCTGGGCGCTGATCACCGGCGGCCTGCACCTGGACGGACTGGCCGACAGCGCCGATGCCTGGGTGGGCGGCCATGGCGACCGGGAGCGGACCATGACGATCATGAAGGATCCCCGCAGCGGCCCGGCGGCCGTTTCAACGCTGGTGCTCGTGCTGCTGCTGAAGTTCACGGCTCTGGCGGCGCTGGTCACTGCTGGCGCCTGGCCCGCGCTGCTGCTTGCTCCGGTGCTGGGGAGGTCGGCGCTGGTCGCGCTGCTGCTGAGCACGCCTTATGTTCGGGCAGGCGGCATGGGGTCGGCGATTTCGGCCCATCTGCCGCGGGCGGTTGCGGTGCTGGTGTTGCTCCTGGTCGCAGCGGGCGCTCTTGTCGCCGGGAAGGCCGGCGCGCTGGCGTTGGCAGCAGCGGCTGTGGCGTGGCTGGGGCTGCGCTGGATGATGATGCGGCGACTGGGCGGCATGACCGGCGACACCCTGGGGGCCGCAGTCGAACTGACCGAGGTTGCGGTGCTTGTCGCCCTCGCGCTGAGTCAGTGATGATGGCGCCCTTCGTCGTGCCGATAACGGCCCTGCTGGCTGTTGTGCTGGATCGACTGCTGGGCGAGCCGCAGCGCTGGCATCCGCTGGTCGGGTTCGGCCGGCTGGCGCAGCGGGTCGAAGCGAGCCTTTACGAGGCCAGCCGATTACGGGGCGCGATCGCGGTGTCGCTGCTGGTCGGCGGCTTTGCCTTGGCGGCGTTCCTGGCCCATCGCAGCCTGGGTTCCTGGGCCTGGCTGCTGGATGCGGCGTTGCTCTATCTCGCCATTGGTGCAACCAGCCTTGGCGAGCATGCAGCAGCGGTTCGCCGTGCCCTGGGTGCCGGCGATCTCGATGCGGCGCGCCAGAGCGTGAGCCGGATGGTGAGCCGCGATACGATGGACATGGATGAAACGGCGGTAGTCCGCGCAACGCTGGAGTCGGTGCTGGAGAACGGCTGCGACGCGGTGTTCGGCGCGCTGTTCTGGTTCTTTGTGGCGGGCGCGCCGGGCGTGGTGGCCTACCGCCTCGCCAACACCCTGGATGCGATGTGGGGTTACAAGACCGAGCGCTATCGGTATTTCGGCTGGGCGGCGGCGCGGCTGGACGACCTGCTTAACTGGATTCCGGCGCGGCTTACCGCGCTGACCTATGTGCTCCTCGGAAGGAGCGGCACCGCGTGGCGCTGCTGGCGCAGCCAGGCGGCAAACTGGGAAAGCCCCAACGCCGGGCCGGTAATGGCGGCGGGGGCGGGAGCCCTCACGGTGAAGCTGGGAGGGCCGGCGGTGTACCACGGACGCCTGGAGTCCCGGCCGCCGCTGGGCGAAGGGCGGGAGCCGGCGGCGGCGGATATTGGTCGCGCCACGGCGCTGGTGCAGCGTGGCGTATGGCTGTGGCTGGTTCTGGCATTTATGGGGGGGTGGGCGCTTGCTTGAGCATGGCGGACAAATCCGGCAGGCGGCGCCGCGCTACGGCATCCCGCCGGAGGACTGGCTGGATCTTTCCACCGGCATCAACCCGTTGGGCTGGCCGGTGCCTGAGATCCCGCCGGAATACTGGCGGCGGCTGCCGGAACCCGATGACGGTCTGATGGAAGCTGCCTGCCGCTACTACGGATGTAGTTCAGCGCTGGCGGTGGCGGGTTCCCAGGCGGCAATCCAGGCGTTGCCGAGCCTTCGCCCGCCGTGCCGGGTGGGTTTGCTTGCGCCCACCTATGCCGAGCACGCCTTGGCTTGGACCCGAGGTGGCCACCACGTGGAGTCGCTTGCCTCTGCCGAAATCGAGGCCGTGCTCGACCGGCTTGATGTGCTGGTGCTGGTCAACCCGAATAACCCGACGGGGGAGCGCATTTCAACAGAATCGCTGCTGGCATGGCGCCGCCGACTGGCAGCGCGCGGCGGCTGGCTGGTGGTGGACGAGGCCTTCATGGATGCCACACCGGAGGAAAGCCTGGCTACCCATGCCGGTGCCGAAGGACTGGTGGTGTTGCGCTCCCTGGGGAAATTCTTCGGCCTGGCGGGAGCGCGGGTGGGCTTCGTGTTGGCGTGGCCGGAATTGCTCGTCGGGCTGAATGAAACGTTGGGGCCTTGGCACGTCTCCTCCCCGGCACGCCAAGTCGCGCGCCTGGCCCTGGCGGACGAAGCCTGGCAAGTTGACGAACGGCAGCGCCTGGCGCGCGACTCGATGCGGCTGAATGAACTGCTGGGGCGCCATGGCCTGTTTCCGGACGGCGGTACGGCACTGTTCCAGTGGGTGAGATGTGAGCGTGCGCTTGCTATCCGGGATGGTCTTGCACAAAAGGGAATCCTGGTGCGCTGCTTTGATTCGCCGCGTGGTCTGCGCTTCGGCTTGCCCGGTGCGGAAGCGGAGTGGCAAAGGCTGGCGCAGGCATTGCGGGGGCTGTCATGACGGCAAAAACCCTGATGGTTCAGGGCTGTACCTCCGATGCCGGCAAGAGTGCGCTGGTAACCGGCTTGTGCCGGGTGCTCTACCGCCGCGGCAGGCGTGTCGCCCCCTTCAAGCCGCAGAACATGGCGCTGAATAGCGCAGTGACGGCGGACGGCGGCGAGATCGGCCGCGCCCAGGCGGTACAGGCTCAGGCGTGTGGTCTGGAGCCGCATACCGACATGAACCCGGTGCTGCTCAAGCCCAATACCGATGTCGGCGCTCAGGTGATTGTCCATGGCCGGGCCATCGGCAACATGGATGCAAGCCGCTACCATGAATTCAAGCCGCAGCTGCTGGCGGCGGTTCTGGAATCCCACGCCCGCCTTGCCGGCGAATACGAAGTCGTGGTGGTGGAAGGGGCGGGAAGCCCGGCCGAGATCAACCTGCGTGACAACGATATTGCCAACATGGGCTTCGCTGAAGCGGTGGATTGCCCCGTGGTGATTATTGCCGATATCGACCGCGGCGGGGTGTTCGCCCATCTGGTGGGGACGCTGGAGCTGCTGTCAGCGTCCGAGCAGGCGCGCGTGCAAGGCTTCATCATCAACCGCTTTCGCGGCGATATCGGCCTGCTGCAGCCCGGCCTGGACTGGCTCGAGCGGCGCACCGGCAAGCCGGTACTGGGTGTGCTACCCTATCTGCATGGCCTGCACCTGGAAGCCGAGGACGGGCTCGGCAAGCTGTCGTTCGAGGCGCAGGCTGCGCAACCTCTGCGGGTGGTCGTGCCATTGCTGCCGCGCATCAGCAACCATACCGATTTCGACCCGCTGCGCCTGCACCCCGATGTCGACCTGCGGTTTGTCGCAGCGGGCGAGCCCGTTCCTTCCGCCGATCTCATCATCCTGCCAGGGAGCAAGAATGTGCGCGGCGACCTTGACTGGCTACGGGAGAATGGCTGGGAGGGGGGTGTACACAGGCATTTACGCTACGGCGGACGGCTTATCGGCATCTGCGGGGGGTTCCAGATGCTGGGCCAGCGCATTTGCGATCCTTTGGGGCTGGAGGCCGGGGCGGGCGAAAGTGCTGGCTTGGGCCTGCTGGAGATGGAGACCGAGCTGAAGCAGGAAAAACAATTGCACCGCGTCAGCGGAAAGTTAGTGCTGGCTGATGCGCGGGTGAGCGGCTACGAAATTCACGCCGGCATGAGCGTGGGCCCCGCCCTGTTCCGGCCCGCGGCGCGGCTGGAAAACGGGGATGAAGGAGCGATTTCGGCGGACGGACATATCCTCGGCACCTATGTGCATGGCCTGTTCGACCGCAAGGAGGCGTGCGACGCATTGCTGCGCTGGGCCGGGCTGGAGGCGCCCGCGACACTGGATTACGAAGCCCTGCGCGAAGCGGGGATAGAGCGCATGGCGGACGCGGTGGAGAAGCATCTGGACTGGAGCAAACTAAACCGGTTTTTTGCCTGATGCGCGTTTTAAATCTGTTAAAACACTTTTAAAACGCACTGTTACCAGTTGACTAAGCGGGATTTTTCCAATTATAGTGTGACTATGGAAGCGGAACTGAAGGATCTGGAAGACAAAATTGCGCAATTGGTGCAGTTATGTGCACGCTTGCGCATGGAAAACGCGTACCTGCGGCAGCAGTTGGCCAATGCGCAAAATGAAAACAAGCTCATGACGGAAAAAATGACCGGCGCCAAAGACCGGCTTGAGGCGTTGCTTGATCAGATCCCGGAGGATGAAGCATGATCCTAGAAACCTCAGTTGACCGCTCGACTGGATATTTACCAAAAGTAGGCGCCCTAGGCGACACCGTGATTCCAATATACTTCTTCATGATTTACCGTTTCGCCCGGTTGGTGAGTCCGCTACGGGGTGGATTGCACGGTTTTTGCGGCGCATGGCGGCGTTACAACTCCTTGGAATGGAGCGACCATTCCTCGTCGTTGTGCCTTGCCCTGCACCCCAATTGGGGTAAGCAGGTATTTCGCCGTCAGGCGAAAACTCGCAAAAATCGCACACTCCACCCCGTCCAACTGAGGTTTCTAGGATGAGCGTGGACGCCAAGGGTCTGGATGTAACCATCATGGGGCGCGAATTCCGCGTCGCCTGCCCGGAAGACGAGCAACAGGCGCTACTCGATTCGGTCACCTACCTCGACAAGAAAATGCGCGAGATCCGCGATGCCGGCAAGGTCGTCGGCGTCGAGCGCATTGCCATCATGGCGGCGCTGAATATCGCCCACGAATTCCTGGGCACCCGTCTGGCCGGCAGTTTTGACATCGGCGAGTACAAGCGTAGAATAGCTTCCATGCAGGCGCAGATCGATCAGGCAATGGCCGATCAGGACGAGTTGTTCTAGCTTCTCGTTTGTCGCATCGTTTTTCGAGTTTGCTCCCTGCGGTGTTCGTTAAGGCTATATATTCTTTGACCGATTCGCATAGTCTGGTTGCGGCTGTACCGAGTGCTGTTGTGCGCGTCCCTTCCCGGATGTGCCTGATGTGCTCAGGCTGCGACCACCTTGAACCTTAGGTTCAAGATGCTGGTCTTGACGGCATTCGCGGGGGCTTTATTTCTTCCCATCCGATTTCTCCCAGTAGTCCGTTCCACCAAAACGGGGACAAATGAAACGGATGGATTTTTTCGTCAGGCTAGGCGCAGACTCGCCGCCGTATGGGGTATACGGCAAGGGGATGCAACGACGCATGGCGGAAAAAGACGCCGTTTCATGTCTTCGGTTTGGTGGAACGGATTACTAATACCATGAACAAGAAGCAGCTGCGCACGTCGTTGCGCCGGGCACGCCGAGCGCTTTCCGCTCAGCAGCGCCGGCATGCCGCTGACGGATTGAAGCGGGTAGCCCTAGCCCAGAATCTGTTGCTCAGTTGCCGGCGTATCGGCTTCTATTCCCCGACCCATGAAGAAATGAACCTGATGCCTTTGCTCAACCACGCCTTGTGGTTGGGCAAGGCGTGTTTCTTGCCGATCGTGCCGCAGCGCTTTCAGCGGCGGCTCGGCTTCAGTCGGCTGACGCCGCTTCCACGCTGGTATCTTAACCGCTTCGGTATTCACGAGCATTGGACGCCGCGTCCGGTGCGCGCCTGGCAGCTCGATCTGCTGTTCGTCCCTCTGGTTGGTTTTGACGAGGACTGCCATCGTCTCGGCATGGGCGGTGGTTTCTACGATGCCAGCCTGGCCTATCTGCGGCGCCGCAAGGTTTGGCGCAAGCCGCTGTTGGTCGGCGTCGGCTACGAATGCCAGAAGGCTGACGAGATTCCCTCCGACCCTTGGGACATGCACCTGGATGCGGTGATTACCGAGCGAAAAATCTATTGGGCGAAGAAAAAAGGGCAAACATGCGTTACTGGCTGATGAAATCCGAACCTACCGATTGCAGTATCGACGACCTTGCCGCGTTACCCGGCCAAACCGTGGACTGGTACGGCGTGCGCAACTATCAGGCGCGTAATTTCATGCGCGATCAGATGAAAGTGGGCGACCGCGTTCTTTTTTATCACTCCAACTGTGCCGAGCCGGGTATCGCCGGGTTGGCCGAGGTGAGCCGGCTGGCCTACCCGGACCAGACCCAGTTCGACCCGAAGAACAAATACTTCGACCCCAAGGCAACGCCGGAGACGCCGCGCTGGTTCAACGTAGACGTCAAACTTGTGAAGAAGACCCGGCTGGTCAGCCTGAAAGAGCTGCGCAACCACCCGGAACTGGAACGGCTGCGCACCCTGCAGAAGGGCAACCGGCTGTCGATCACGCCGGTGGACCCGCGCGAGTGGGAATTCATTCTGTCGCTGCTGTAGAAATCAGTGAATCGAATTTAGCAGCATCTTTGTGCCGATAATGTAGAGGAACACCGCGAAGATTTTCTTGAGTGTCGCCACCGGCAGCTTGTGGGCAGCCCTGGCCCCGAACGGGGCGATGAGCATGCTGGCCACTACCAGCCCGGCGAGGGAGGGCAGGTGGACGAAACCGAGACTCCAGTCCGGCAGATTTTTAATCGGCAAGCCGTTGAGAAGGTAGCCGATGGTTCCGGCGACAGCGATGGGAAATCCGATCGCGGCCGAGGTGCCGATGGCGTTATGCATCTTGACGTTGCTCCAGGTCATGAAGGGCACGGACAAGGCGCCGCCGCCGATGCCGACAAAGCTTGAAACCAGGCCGATGATCCCGCCCGCGACGAACATCCCGCCCGTGCCGGGAAGCTGGCGCGCCGGCTTGGGTTTGAAGTTGAGCAGCAGCTGCGTCGCCACGTAGAAGAGGAACACGATAAAGAAGCCCTTGAGCAAGCCCGCCGGAAGTTTCGCCACCAGAAACGTGCCGGCCAGAGTGCCGAGCAGGATGCCCGGCGTGATGCGCTTCACGATGCTCCAGTTGACCGCGCCATGCGCGTGGTGCGCACGCAGGCTGGACACCGAGGTAAACATGATGCTGGCAAGCGAGGTGCCGATCGCCAGATGCATCATGTAGTCCGGCGAAAAATGCTGGGCGGCGAAGATGAACATCAGTATCGGCACGATCACGACCCCGCCGCCCACGCCCAGCAGTCCGGCCAGGAATCCGGCGATGCTGCCGGCGGCAAGATAAAGCAGAATGAATTCCCAGCCGATCATCAAAAAATTCCCTTGTGTGGATTAGCCTAAAAACCGCAGTTCATTAACCGCAAAGGCGCGAAGGCGCAAAGAAAACAAGGAATAAAATCCATCTGGTATTCACTTGTCTGGTGGCTGGCAGATTCCGATAAGACATTGTTTTTCCTTTGCGTTCTTTGCGCCTTTGCGGTTCAAATGCTTTTTCTGGGATTATACGCAGTTGCTCTTGTTCGCCGGCTTCGCTGGCTAACCCAGCCAGTCCGCCAGCGCCCGGTAATCCCCGAAGTCGTCGACGGCGCGCGCCGCTATTTGCGGGTGTTCCGCTTCGAGCAAGCGCGCCAGATCGTTTCCCGGTCCGAGTTCGATCACGGCATCGATGCCGAATTCCGCCAGCGCATCCATGCACCTGTCCCACCGGATGGTCGTGGCGATCTGCCGCGACAGGGCGTCGATCGCCTGGTCGCGGGATCGAACCGGTGCCGCGTCAACAGCCCTCAGGACAGTCACCCGGGGCGGGGCGATCGGGCTTGCGCACAGGATCTCGCGGAACGAGTCTGCCGCCGCCGCAAGGTAATGGGTGTGGGAGGGAATGGTAACTGGCAATCGCACCAGGTTCGGGTTCGCCGCCTGGAGATCGGCGACAAAGCGCGCGATGGCGTCGCTGGGTCCGGCCAGCACTTCTTCGCCGGTCCGGCGTTTGATGGCGATATCCAGGCCATAGGCGGCGATAGACCGATCGCGCGCGGCGAGCGTGGCGGCAGAGACCCGGCCGCGCCACAGCGCCATGCAGCCACCGTCGCTACCGGCCGCCGCCGCATCCATCAGGCGAGCACGCTCGCGCACCAGCTTGAAGGTTTCTGCCGCATCGAGCGCTCCGGCGACAAAGTAGGCAATCAGTTCTCCCAGGGAGTAGCCGGCGACCAGGCTGATTTCCGGCAATAGCCGGGCAATCCTGGTCCAGGTCGCGATCTGGTAATAGGCGATGGCAAACTGCGCATTCGCGTTGAGGAAAATTTCCTTCTCCCCGAGTCCGTCCCACCATTTCGCTATATCCTGTCCGAGGACTTCGCTTGCCGCCTGGCGCACCATCCCGCATTCGGGCGCCGCAAGAAGCTCGTCCAGCATGTCGCGGCGCTGGCCAGCCTGCCCGGAACAGAGGATGGCGAGCCGCACGTCGATTAGTCCCCGAATGAAAAAGTTTCGAGCTGGTGGGCCGCCCAGCTCGCGGCCATCAGGTCGGCGCTGCCGCCGGGGCTGAGATTGCGCTCGACGAAGGCGCGATGCAGGGCAAGCAGCCTGTCCCGCCATCCCGGCGCATCCACTCCGCCTGCGCGGTTGAAGTCGGCTGCTGCCTGCCGCACGAAACCGAGGCCGGCTTCCCCGCCGCGCCACAACAGATTGGTGTCCAGCAGGTGCTCCATCAGGGTCAGCAGGGTGCCGATCAGCGCTGTCTCGCGCTCATGCCCGGCGGCGAGAAGGCGGCGGAGGGCCGGCAGGCCGATGCCGTAGACCGTCGGGAATCCGGTCGCCGCTTCCATTCTGGCTCCGCCCGCAGCGAACCGCTTAAACACGAGGTTGCCATGCGATGCCGCGGCATCCCGGCGAGCGCTGGCAAGATCTGCCCCCCAAACCCTGGCCACCACGGCGCCGCAGCTGAGCCCGGCCAGGGTGCTGTCCGCCTCCTGCCGCCCGGCGGCCGCAGCGAGCAAGCCGAGATTGAAAATGGCGCCGCGATGGGTGTTGATACCGCAGGTGGCGAGGAGCATTTTCCGTTCAGCCTCGACCCCGATGGCTTGGAGTACGGCGAAGGGCTGGCTGCGCGCCCCGGCGAGCGCGAGCATGGCAAAGCTGCCTTGCAAGGCGTCTATGCTGGCGAAGAAGGTGCCGATATGCATGTCGCTATGGCTGCCCGAGTCGACCGGCGTGACCAGGCCTGGCTTGGGCCAGGCCATGGCTTCGTGCTGGAGTGCATCCTGGCACAGCCGGTCCAGGCGGCGACAGTCGACACGCAAGCCGCGATGCCGGGCATCGGGGGCGGGCGGGCTCCAAGCGACGGCTTCCATGCTAGGCCGCCAGTGTAAGGAAGTTGTTGAAGAGTTGGTCGACAGGAATCAGTCTGGTCGCGCAGTCGGATTTGGCGAGCACTTTCCGTGGCGCGCCCGCTCGAACCGCTACGGCCAGCTCACGCCAGGCAACCGCCCATCCGGTCGGCATGAGGATTTCCCCGTCGATGCGCGGAGACAGCCGGGGGAAGGTCTCCAGAGCGGCAAGCAGTTCCAGGTGCGGCGTGGCTTCGCTGCATTCCAGCAGCAGGTCGAGATCGCTGGCTTGGTCGAGATAGCTTGCGCCGGTGAAGGTCTGTGACGACAGCGAGCCATACACGCGCGCCACCGTGCCGGTCTCGGCACAGAGCGCTTGCAGGCTGAACATGGCGGCCCGCCAACTGCGGGGCGCATGATTGATCGCCTCTATCAGCGACAATGGACGCGAGTGGCGGACGATTGCGGCACGAGGGGCACACAACGCAATGCGTTTTCGTACCGGCGCAGAGGGCAGCGTGAAGCCCAGGGCCAGCAGGTCGCCTTGTTCTGGAATCGGCTCAGGCTGGCGTGCGACCACCAGCGGCCAGCCTCGTTCCACCCAGTCGCGTGCGTAGCGGGCATGCTCGGCACTGGCAGCGAACCGGCCCGCATCGACGCCGGGCTCAAGCCAGACCAGATCGTGGCGATGAAGCGCGTTTGGGATCATACGCCTGCCACGAGTTGTGCCGTAGGTGCGGCAAGCTGTCGTCCGCCGCGCTCCAGTCCGATTGTGGCGCGGTCGTCCGTGTCCGTGGCGCTAGCGAGCGCGGCGGCGAGGCGCTCGGGCCAGTTGTCGTCCGCCGACCAGATCTCGTGTATTCCGCCCATGCGCCAGTAGTTCTCGGCGCCGGGCGCGAACACCGGCGATTCGCCCGCGAGTTCTTCCAGCCGTTCCAGGCTGATCTTGGTGACGCGCGACATCGCACGCAGGTCCATGACGCGCACCTGGGCATCGGGCAGCGCGCAGATGCGGTCGGCCAGCATGCCGAAGGCAAGGAAGCCGCCGCTGACCGCCTCGCCGTGGATCACGGTCAGCAGGCGGTGCCCCTGCCGGCGGGCCAGATCGACGCAGCGCGCGACATGGGCGAAGTAGCCGTTGAGGCCGAGCAGTTCCTCGTGCCGCGACAGGGCCTGTCCCTGGGTGTCGGCGATGAAGAGGATAGGGCGCGGCGCGGTGCCGGCATCAGCGCGCACGGCTTGCAGAATCGCGCCGGCGATCCGGAGTGCGAGCGGGCCGTCGATCGCCGCATGGTCGCGGGTGCCGATCACGAACACGCTCTGGTCGCCGATCTGGGCCGAACCGTGCAGGAACAGGCCATCGCTGGCGATATTATGGCCGCCAACTCCGAACAGCCGGTCGAAGACTGCGTGCTCGCTCATGCGGGTTCACCAAGCTGAAGGTTGAATTCCTCGACGGTCAATTCGGGCACCCGGGACGCGTCGGCAAAGCCGGCGGCCTGCCAGATTTCCCGTCCGTCGCGCGCGCTGGCGAAGCGCTCGCTGCGGGTTGTCAGCCGCGCTTGTTCATCGAGCAGGGCATGGAGGCTGGCCGGCGCGAGCGGATGAGACTGGTAGCGTTCGATCAAGTCGGCGGCCGCGGCGCGGAAGGCGGGAATGAGGTCATCCACCAGCCGCGTCGCCTCGCCCAGCGCGCGCCGCAACTTGCCGCCGGTAATCCGCCACACCAGCGCGCGGTCGCGGGAGTCGAATTCCTCCACCCCCTGCACGGTTTCGATCACCTCGGGGCCGGACAGGCCGAGCCGACCCTGCTCCGACATCACCACTTCGGCGCACAGTCGGGTGACGATGCCCATGCCGCCGAACGCCCCGCACGAGCCGCCGACGAGGGCGAACACCGGGATGCCCGCGGCCTGGACTTGGAGCACGGCGCGCATGATTTCGGAGATCGCGATCAGGCCGGCGTTGGCTTCGTGCAGGCGCACGCCGCCCGAGTCCACCAGCAGCAGCACGGCAGCAGGTCTCTCGACCAGGGCCTTGTCGAGCAAGCCGCGGATTTTCGCGCCGTGCACTTCGCCGACGGAGCCGCCGATGAAGCGGCCTTCCTGGGCGGCGACGAGCACGGCGTGCCCGGCCAGCGTGGCGCGGCCGACCACGACGCCGTCGTCGAAGGCCTGCGGCGCGCCCAGCCGGGCCAGGTGAGGGCTGGTTTGCCTCATTTCGGGTGGGCAGAACTCGCCAAAGGAATCCGCATCGATCAGGCCGCTCAGCCGCATGCGCGCCGAGGCTTCGAAGTAGCTGATGCGCCGGCCGTTCATGATCCTAGAAACCTCAGTTGGACGGGGTGGAGTGTGCGGTTTTTGGGGTGCAGGGCAAGGCACAACGACGCGGAATGGTCGTTCCATTCCAAGGAGTTGTAACGCCGCAATGCGCCCCAAAAATCGTGCAATTCGCCCCGTAGCGGTTTAACCAAAGGGGTGACCCCATAATTTGTGAAGAAATTTACTATGCTCATTGCATTATGCACCTAGTGGAGCGGTCAACTGCGGTTTCTAGGATGATGTTTCGCCGCGGCAGGTTTCGAAGGCCTGGTCGAGGCGCAGGCTGACCACCGCGGGTGTGGCGCCCGCATCGTTGATCGAAAGTCTGAGCCCGCCCACGGCATGGCGGCCGGCGAAGTCCTTCAGCACCGCTTCCCAGATGTCGCGGAAGCCGTGGGCCGAAGTATTGACCTCGATCTCGCAGGCATCGCGGTTCGCGGCGGCCTCGACCAGCACTTCCAGATTGCCCGACGAGACCACGCCGCAGATCGCGGCGTGAACGATGTCCTGCGGCGGGGCCGATGACGGCAGGGTGAGGGTGAATTGTTCCATGTGCGGTTGTCCCGTTACCAGTTGCGGAATTGCTGCGGCGGGTCGTACAGGCCGCCGGAGGCATGCACCAGATCCTTGACGCTGCGCGCGGCGAGCAGGTCGCGCGTGGCGTCGCGCTTCCTGATGCCGAGGTCTTCCGGGCGGCGGATGATGCCGCGGTCGCGCAGGTTCTCCACCATGCGCAGATCGCGCGCCATCCCGACTGGCGTGTAGCCAGCCACGCCGCGGATCGCCTGCTCGCGCTCCTGCGGCGTCGCGCACATCAGCAGGTTGGCGATGCCTTCCTCGGTGATGATGTGGGTCAGGTCCTCGCCGTAGATCATCACCGGCGGCAGCTCCATGTTCGCCATCGCCGCCAGATCCCAGGCATCGAGGCGCTCGACGAAGGTCGGCTGCATGTGCTCGCGGAAGGTCTCGACGATCTGCACTACCAGTTTCTGGCCGCGCGGCATGGCAATATTGCCGCGCCCTTCGCGCCCGGCGCGCAGCCAGGCCGGGGAAGCATGGCGACGCCCGCGCGCGTCCGCCCCCATGTTGGGCGCGCCGCCGAAGCCGGCGATGCGCCCCTTGGTGGCGGTCGAACTGTTGCCCTGCAGGTCGATTTGCAAGGTCGAGCCGATGAACAGGTCGCAGGCGTAATGGCCGGCTGCCTGGCAGAAGGCACGGTTGGAGCGCATCGAACCATCCTGGCCGACGAAGAAAATATCCGGCCGCGCTGCCGTGTAGCGCTCCATGCCGACTTCGGAGCCGAAGGAATGCACCGATTCGACGAAACCGGCCTCGATGGCGGGAATCAGCGTCGGATGGGGGTTCAGCGCCCAATGGGTGCAGATTTTACCCTTCAGGCCGAGTTCGGCGGCATAGGTGGGCAGGAGCAATTCGATCGCCGCCGTGTCAAAACCGATGCCGTGGTTCAGGCGCGTGATGCCGTACTCGGCATACAGGCCCTTGATCGCGATCATCCCCATCAGCACCTGGATCTCGGTGATCAGGGCGGGGTCGCGCGTGAACAGCGGCTCGATGTAGTGGGGCGTCGGGGCCTGGACGACGAAGTTCACCCAGTCGGCGGGGATGTCGACGCGCGGCAGCTTGTCCACGATTTCGTTGACCTGGGCGATGACGATGCCGCCCTTGAAGGCCGTCGCCTCGACGATGGCCGGCGTGTCCTCGGTGTTGGGGCCAGTGTAGAGGTTGCCCTCGCGGTCGGCTGCCTGGGCCGCGATGAGCGCGACGCGCGGCGTCAGGTCGACGAAATAGCGGGCGAACAGTTCGAGGTAGGTGTGGATCGCGCCGATGGTGATTTTCCCGCTTTCGACCAGGCGCGCCAGGCGTCCTGCCTGCGGGCCGGAGAAGGAGAAGTCGATGCGGCTCACCTGGCCGCGTTCGATCAGGTCGATGTGCTCCGGCAGCGCAAGCACCGACTGCACCAGGTGCAGGTCGCGCAAACGGGCGGGATCGGTCTTGACCAGGCTGCGGGCGAGGAAGTCCGCCTGTTTCTGGTTGTTGCCCTCGATGCAGACGCGGTCGCCCGGTTCGATCACGGCCTCGAGCAGCGCCACGATGTGGTCGGCAGAAACCAGGCGTCCGGCAGCGAAACTTGCGGCGCGCGCGAGGCGCACGGCCCGGCTGCGTGCCAGATTGTCCCAGCGCCCGGGGGGAGTGGCAGGGGCGTTCATGGCATCCTTCGGCATGGAGCTTGGATCATCCTAAAAACTGCAGTTCATTAACCGCAAAGGCGCGAAGGCGCAAAGAAAATAAGAACATAAAATCTATCTGGTATTCACCTAAGGGTGACTGGGGAGATTCCGATAACACATTGTTTTTCCTTTGCGCTCTTTGCGCCTTTGCGGTTCAAGTGTTTTTTAGGATCATTTGCCGCTGACGCCAAACACCGCGTCCGGCAGTCCGGTGGCGATACCTGGAAAGAGGCAGATCAGCAGAACCGCAAGCACCATCAGGCCGACGAAGGGGACCACCCCCCAGATGATGTCCCGCAGAGGAATGTCGGGCGCGATGTTCTTGATGACGAAGATATTGAGCCCGACCGGCGGGTGGATCAGCCCCATTTCCATGACGATGGTCATGACCACGCCGAACCAGATCAGGTCAAAGCCGGCGGCCTTGAGCGGCGGCAGGATGATGGGCGCCGTCATCAGGATGATCGATACCGGCGGCAGAAAGAAGCCGAGCACCACCACCAGCAGCAGGATCACGCTCAGCAGCGCCCATTTCGACAGGCTCATGACGACGATGGATTCCGCCGCGGACTGGCTGATGTGCAAATAGCTCATGACATAGGAGAAGAGCAGCGACATGCCGATGATGAACATCAGCATGGTCGACTCCTTGAGGGTGCTGGCCAGGATGGGGCTGAGCTGCGACGGCCGCCACACCTTGTAAATGACCGCGATCAGGAATAGCGCCAGCAGCCCCCCCAGGCCGGCGGTTTCGGAAGGTGTGGCGTAGCCGCCATAAAGCACGACCATGACGCCGATCAGCAGGGTCACGAAGGGGATCACGCGCGGTAGCAGCCGGGTCTTGTCGTAGAGCGTGAGTTCCATCGCGTCCAGATAAGCCGATTTTTCGCCACCCTGTTTCCAGATGTCGAGCGCTTCCTGGTACTCTTTCTTGTAGCGAAATGCGGCATAGGCGGAGAACAGCACCACCAGCAGAATGCCCGGGCCGATGCCGGCGAGGAACAGCCTGCCCAGCGATTGCTCGGCGGCGACGGCGAACAGGATCATGACGATGGACGGCGGCAGAAGGATGCCGAGGGTGCCGCCGGCCGCGATGATGCCCGCGGCGAAGCGGGGCGAATAACCGCGGGAGCGCATCTCGGGGATGCCGGCGCTGCCGATCGCCGAGCAGGTGGCCGGGCTGGAGCCTGACATCGCCGCAAACAGCGCGCTGGCGAAGACGTTGGCGATGCCCAGGCCGCCCGGGATCTTGTGCATCCAGGCGTGAATGGCCAGGTAGAGATCGGCGCCGGCGCGCGACTTGCCGATCGCGGCGCCCTTGAGAATGAAGAGGGGGATAGACAGCAACGTGATGTTGGCCATTTCCTCATAGACGTTCAGCGTGATCGTATCGAGCGACGCACCCGGCATGAAAATGAGCATGAAGATGACGGCGATGCCACCGAGGGCAAACGCAATCGGCATGCCCGAGAACATCAATAGCAGGGTTCCGAGCCCGTAGAGTATCCCAATGACGCCGACGCTCACTTGCTTGCTCCTTTGGTGGTTAGACTGATGATGATCTGCAGCAGAATCTGCAGGGACAACAGCGTCATTCCGGTCGCCATGAGTCCGTAGGGAATCCACAGCGGCGGCGCCCAGGAGGAGGATGTGGTCTGGCCCTCGACGAAGGCCTCATGCAGCATGCTCCAGGACTTCCAGGAAAAGAACGCGCAGAAGGCGAAGGAGGCGGCATCACAGAACAGCAGGCGCAGCCGATTGGCCGCCGGCGAGAAAAATCCCGCCAGGGCCTCGATGCCGATATGGCCGCGCTGCGATTGCACGTAGGCGCCGCACATAAAGACCGCGCCGACCAGCAGGAAAACCGACATCTCGTCCTGCCAGTCGGTCGGCACCTTGAGGAAATAGCGCAGGAAAACGCTGCCGGTGAGGATGGCGCAGGCGGCAAGGAGGGCGAGCATGGACAGCACCAGCACACCGTTGTTCACCTTCGCCTGCAGTCTGACCAGATGCCCCAGGGGGCCGTCGAGCAGTGGCGTCGGCGGAGCCTCCTGGCCTTCAAGCTCAAAGCCGTGACTCATAGTGTTTTCTCAGCCAGCCTGAGGATGCGCGCGCAGCTTTCGCTCTTCGCCGCGAAGTCCTTCCAGGCCGTGTCGCGGGCGATCGCCTGCCATTTTTTGACGGACGCGTCCGACATGTCATAGGCTTTGCCGCCGGCCTTCTGATACACCGCCGCCACCGCCTGGTCGTCCGCCTTGGCCTGCTCCACCGCGAATTTCTCCATTTCGGCGCCGACCGTCATGATCACGTCCTGCTGGGCCTTCGGCAGCCGCTCGAATATCGCACGCGAGATCATAAGCGGCTCGAACATGAACCAGTAGGTCTTGCCGCGGCCCGTGGTCAGTTGTTTTGCAACTTCCTCGAGACGGAAGGAGATCAGGCTGGTGGATGAGGTCATCGCGGCATCGAGGGCGCCGGTCTGCATCGCGGCGTAGATCTCGTTCGACGGCAGCGTCAGCACTGCTGCTCCGGCCGCCTTCAGCACCATGTCCATCTCCCGGCTGCCGCCGCGCACCTTCAGGCCCTTGGCATCTTCCGGATCGATAATCGGCTTGGTGCGGCTGGCGACGCCGCCGGCCTGCCAGATCCAGCTCACGATCATCACCCCCTTGTCGGCGAGCACATCGGACAGCGCCTTGCCGACTTCGGCGTTCTTCCAGGACATGCCCTGCTCGTAAGAGGTGACGACACCGGGCATCAGGCCGATATTGGTTTCGGGGACTTCGCCGCCGGCGTAGGAAAGCGGCACCAGCGACATGTCCAGCGCGCCCTTACGCAAGGCGCTGAACTGGGCGTTGGTCTTCATCAGGGAAGAGCCGGCGTAGACGGTTCCCTTGAGCGCGCCAGCGGTGCGTTTTTCGATCTCAGCCGCGAAGCGGCGGCACAGCCGATCGCGGAAGTCGCCTTCATTGATGGTGCCGCCGGGGAACTGGTGGGAAATTTTCAGGCTTACCGGGTCCGCCGCAAAGGCGTGGCGGCCAAACAGGGCAACGGTTGGTGCGGCGGCTAAACCGAGCAGAATACGGCGACGAGTGATGTCCATTCAGCAATCTCCTTTATGTAGGTGCGAAAAAAGGGCTTGGAGGAAATTCTTGCTCCGCGAGCCTGCCCGTAAAACCCGGAACGATGAGAGTGGTAAATTGTATACAATAAAACATACAATGTATGCAATATTGGATGTCTGCGTATCTGTTGTCAATATCGCTATATAAATGCCGCCATATTTGGCAAACCATTCGGGAGAGTTATGGAAAGCAAGCAGCGCACGTCACGGCGCTCGGAGCAGATGGGCGATCTGATCGAGGAGCGCATCGTCACGGGTGTCTATCCGCCGGGAATGCGTCTCGACGAGACTGAATTGGCGAGCGGTTTGGGTGTGTCGCGGACGCCGATTCGTGAAGCCTTGATCCAGCTGTCCTCGGTCGGATTGGTCGAGATACGGCCGCGACGGGGAGCGATCGTTGCAGAAATCGGGCCGCATCGGCTGTGCGAGATGTTCGAGGTGATGGCCGAACTCGAAGCCATGTGCGGGCGGCTGGCTGCACGCCGCATCACGGAACCCGAACAAATGGCTCTCGCGGCAGCGCACCAGGCTTGCGAAGATGCGCGGGATGCGAACGACCCGGATACCTACTATCGGCTAAATGAGCAGTTTCATCATTTGATCTACGCAGCCAGCCATAACGGCTTCCTGGAAGAGCAAGCCGCAGCCTTGCACCGGAGATTGAGGCCGTATCGGCGTCTTCAGCTTCGCGTTCGGGACCGGATGAGCACCTCTTTCGCGGAACATGCCGGTATTGTCGAGGCGATTCTTGCCGAAGATGGCGAGCTTGCAGCCGAGCGGCTACGCGCTCACGTTGTTGTGCAGGGGCAACGCTTCGCGGATCTGGTAGCCTCCCTGCCCATGCTTGGAGACCTAGGCCGTGGCCAGGCCAAGCGAGTACCGAAGCCTTGATTTTGCCTGGCAGCCCGTCGGACTTAAAGGAAATCGGCTGCACTTGCCCTCGGGTGGTTTGGCCGGGGAAATCCGCCTGAGCGAGTACGGATTTTGCGAGCATCCGCATTGCGGCTTGCCTGCTTGACCTCTTAGCTTCGATTCTCCAGGACCGACAGGTCTGCTAGCAGGTGGTCAGTTCTTCAAAGCCGAGCTGGCCGGATAGGGGGAGGCTGCGGTCTTTGTCTTTTACCGCGTACATGGCATCGTCGGCGATCTTGATCAGATCCTCGATATCTTCGCTGTCGTCGGGGTAGATGGCCGTGCCGATACTGACGTCGATGTTGAGCGTTTCGCCATTGATGCGGAAGGGCTGAACCAGTTTGCCTTTGATCAGCTCGGCAGCGGTTGCGGCACCTTGATGCGTGGTGATGCTTTCGAGAATGACGACGAATTCATCCCCGCTCAGTCGGGCTACGGTGTCGTCTTCGCGCACATTGCTGCATATTCGTTCCGCGACCATTTTCAGCAGCTGATCGCCAGCGCCATGACCGTAGGTATCGTTGACTTGCTTGAATTTGTCCAGGTCCAGAAACAGCAGGGCTAGCCGGGCGTCGCATCGGTGCGCGCGGGCCATGGCATGCCTGAGGCGATCCATGAACAGGTTGCGGTTGGCCAGCCCGGTCAGGGCGTCGTGAGTTGCCAGGTAGGCAAACCGGCTCTCAGTCTGGCATCTTTCCAGTTCACTGCGACGGTGTGAGAGCACGAATCTGAGCAGAATCCCGAATAACAGCAGGGTCATGGCAAGGATTGCCGTCAGCTGGCGAAAATCCATGGCTGCCCAGCCTAACTGCTGTTCTGCCAGCAGGATGAACGGCTGGGATTCCGCCTCCAGTTTGCGTTCATAGCGCAGTT
The DNA here is from genome assembly GCF_035531155.1 of Sulfuricella sp. Classification (NCBI taxonomy): domain Bacteria; kingdom Pseudomonadati; phylum Pseudomonadota; class Betaproteobacteria; order Nitrosomonadales; family Sulfuricellaceae; genus Sulfuricella; species Sulfuricella sp. The sequence goes on from NZ_DATKTK010000015.1 coordinate 24,484, forward strand.
TGGGGAAAAGGAAGGTTTCCAGAGCGCTTCGGCCGCGGCGCTCGAAATGGATCAGTTCTCCCTCGGGCTGGTGAACCGGGAAATCGGCGTGGTAGAGGCTGAAGCGCAGCCCGGGAAAGTCGGCTCTGAGGGATGGCAGAATGGCCTGGGTTTTGATGACCAGGGAGGCGAACAGACGCTTTTCGTCACCGGCTCTCGCCCCGCCAGTGTGCAGCGGCGCCACGGGCCGGAACATGACGTAGGCCCAATCCCCTTGCACCAAGCGGAATGGATGGGTGGCAACGGCATGCCCCTGGCGGGCCGACGCACTCATGGCCAGGCGCAGGAAGGGAACCGAATCCATGTCCAGGCCCAGGATGTCCCTGGATTCAGCCGGCATCGGTTCCATGAACACGATGGGGTAATACCAGGGCTTGTCGTCTATGCTTCGCCAAAAGCGGCCGGAATCATAGGAAAAGCTTCGTATCTGAAACTCCGGAAGGCCGGAAGCGCGTTTCCTGGCGATGAAGCGCGGCAAATTCTGGCGTGCAACGGTTTCTACCACCTCGATCTGGGCGATATGGGGGTGGCGGGCGCGCACCTGTTGTGCATAGTGGGAGATTTGCGCGCCGTCATTCATGGTGCCGGATGCGCCCAGAAATGCGGTTATGCCTTCAAGTACTGCCTCATTGGTTTGTACGCGGTTGTCAATTTCGCCATACAGGCTATTGGCGTACTCGAGGAATCTGAGCTTGGCACTGCGGAGGTCGCTGGCGATCGAAGATGCCATGACGAAACTCGCCAGGAGGAACCACGCCCCGAACAGGCAGAAATAGACGCCCAGGTTCTTGCGAGCCACGCAGCCGCCAATCGGGAGGTTGTCTGTCGCGGATAAAAGCTCTTTCCTGCGTGAAGGCAAGTTGTTTTACCGTGGGTTAATGGTCTTGCCGAATGCATAGCAGACGAGCAAAAGATTGACACATTAAACGGCAAAAGCGGTGTTGCTGGCTATAAGGGAAACCCCTAATTTGTAACCCGTTCAATCGCCCATGTTGGTGCCGACGTGGCGTGCGCTCAGCACCCAGGGGTGGTCGGGGGGAACGGTTTTGACTTTCCCGGCGACTTCTTCCAGTTTTACGGCCCGGGTGCCGTCTCCTTTGGCGGCGACCATGACGCCATAGTGGCCCTGATGAATCAGGTCGGTGCAGGCTGTTCCCAATCGGGTGGCAAGCAGACGGTCGGCCGCAGAGGGGATGCCGCCGCGCTGCAGGTGCCCGAGGATGGTGATGCGGGATTCGAGCCCGGTCAGCAGTTCGAGCTGTTTGGCGAGACGCACCGTTTTTTCGGCGTACAGGGTTTCCGGGGCGTCTTCTGCCTCGGCCTTCTTGCCGGACTTCTGTTTCGAGTTGGCTTTTTTCTTTTGTGCGGTCAGCATGTCTGCATGTTCCTGCTTCGAAATCGCGCCTTCGGCGATGGCAACGATACTGAACGGCTTGCCACGGCGACTGCGCTCGCGGATCGCCTCGGCTATGCTTGCCACCTCGTAGGGAATTTCGGGAATCAGAATGACGTCGGCGCCGCCGGCGATGCCTGCGCCCAAAGCCAGCCAGCCGGCCCGGTGGCCCATGATCTCCACCACGATAATGCGATGATGGCTGTGCGCCGTGCTGTGGAGGCGGTCGATCGCGTCGGTCGCAATGCCCAGCGCGGTGTCGAAGCCGAAGGTGATGTCGGTGAGGGCAACGTCGTTGTCGATGGTTTTGGGCAGGGTGATGACGTTGAGGCCTTTTTCCTTGAGGCGCAGGGCGTTTTTCTGCGTGCCGCCGCCGCCCAGGCAGACCAGGGCATCGAGATGGTTGTCGTGATAATTGCCGACGATGACATCGGTCATGTCCAGCAGCTTGCCGCCAACCGGCATGCGGTGCGGCTTGTCGCGACTGGTGCCGAGGATGGTGCCGCCGCGGGTCAGGATATCGGACAGTTCCCCGCCGTCCAGGCGCATGATGCGGTTTTCCATCAGTCCGCGGAAGCCGTCACGGAAGCCGATGATCTGCATGCCGTAATGGTTCAGGGCCGCCTTGCCGACCCCGCGGATCGCCGCGTTCAGGCCGGGGCTGTCGCCGCCGGAGGTGAGGATGCCAATGTATTTGGTCATGATCGGGATGTCCTGAGATTGATAAGCTTAAAAACGGCGATTAACCACGAATGACACGAATGTTCACGAATAAACACGAATAGTTAGAGACAATCATTGTGTTGCCTAGAGGCACCTACTTTTGGCGTCAAACAGGTAAATCAGGCTGGCCATGCTAACTAACGGATTATTCGTGAGCATTCGTGTTTCATTCGTGTAAATTCGTGGTTAAAAGCTTTTTCAAGGATAAAGGATATGATCATCCACAATCGGCGTTAGGTCAACGCCCGGTGATTATTTGGTCAGTGCCATGAACAGTTGCGGCAGGCGTTCGGGCAGGCGCTGGATGTTGTCGATCACCGTGTAGCGCTTGCCAAAAATATCGGTCACATATTCATCCGCCTTCGGGTCGAGGTTGATGCAGTAGGGGTAGATCCCTTTCTGATCCAGTTCCTTGACTGCCTGGCGAGCGTCTTCGATGAGCAGGCGTTCATCTTTGGTGTCCACGTCCGCAGGCTGGCCATCGGTGAGGATCAGCATCAGCTTCTTGTCCGCCTTCTGCGCTTCCAGGTAGTGGGCGGCGTGGCGCATGGCGGCGCCCATGCGGGTGGAGTAGCCGGCTTCCATTGCCGCCAGGCGGCCCTTGACTTCATCATTCCATGGTTCGCTGTAGCCCTTGATGTGCAGATAACGCACGTCATGCCGGGTGTTGGAATGGAAGCCGCCGATGGCGAACGGGTCGCCCAGTTTATCCACCGCCCAGGCCAGTAATGACACGGCTTCCTGGCTGAGTTCCAGGATGGTCTGCTCGCTGCCGGCCACTTTTTCGTTGAGCGACTCGGACAAGTCCAGCAGCAGCATGACGGCGATGTCGCGCCCGCTGGTCTTGTGGCTCATGTTGATGCGCGGGTCGGGCGTAGCGCCGCTTTTGAAATCGATCAGCGAGCGTAGCGCAACATCCAGGTCCAGCTCGCTGCCTTCTTCCTGATAGCGGATACGTACTTTTTCCTGCGGCTTGAGCAAGTCCAGCATGCGTTTCAGGCGCTTGGCCAGCGCGCTGTGTTTATCCAGCAGCCTGTCGATATCCGTCGCGTTGCCACTCGGATGCAAAGCCTCGTAAACGCTTGCCCAGTCAGGCCGGTAGGACTGGCTGTTGTAATCCCATTCCGGATAATGGCGCGGCGGCAGGCCTTGGCTTTCCTCTTCAAGTTCGACTTTGCGATTCTGGTCGAAAGCTTCTTCTTCGTCGCCTTCCTCGATGAATTTCCACATTTGACGGTTGTCGTCGCGGTAATCGATCTCGGTATCCTGGAAGTGGATCTTCGGCAACTGGTCGCTCTGGCGGCGCGTTCTGGCACCGAATGCAACAGCCAGGTCGGCCATTTCCTGCGTGCTGGATTCGCCCTGTGCCATCAGGGCGTGAAAGCGGTGGGCGAATTCGACAATGTCGGGATTCTGGTACGGGTGATTCGTATCCAGAATGGCACGCGACAGCATGGCCAGACGATGGCGCACGGCCGATTCCTTTTCCGGGTCGCAGGCGTCTTCGGCTGGCACCGGGTGCAGGGCCAGGAAGATGCGGCGCAGGCCGGGATACTGGCGCATGGCAAGGTGCTCCACCCGCGAGTCTTCCAGGAACTCGGCCGACATGCGCTGGAATGGACTCATGTTGTCAGCAATGATGGCCGTGGTCCAGCGCTTGTGCCCGACGATGTGCGCGAGCACGGCTCGGTAGCGGTCGATGCCTGCTACGCCGTTCCTGTCGTCGAAGACGTCCGGCAGGCGGATGCCCAGCTTGTCATAGTAGGGAATCGGCTTGCGCAGCTCGTCGAATTTGAGCGAGTACGGCACGAAATGGGCGCTGTCATTCCACAGCCCACGCAAATACATATCCAGCTTGCGTTCATTGTCGCCCAGCAGCGTGCCGTGACGTTCCCGCTGCATCATGGCGCGGCTGTCCGCCGATTGCAGGCTGAAATAATCGAGCTGGCGTTCAGGATGGTCGTGGTAATTGCGGATGCCGTATTCCACCCAGTTTTTCAGCCCGGCGATGGAAACCTGGCTTAGCAGGAACGGCGTTTGCTGAAAAAATTCAGGCAGGCCCGGGCTGGCGAAGGTGGTGTGGATGCCATGAATCGAACCGGTGGTGCGCGCCATGAAGTCCAGCGCCAGGTCCATGTAGTCCTGCATCTGTTCCTGCGAATGCAGCCGTCGCGCGATAGCCGCCAGGGATTGCAGGAAGGGCACAATGGCTTTGCCGTTGGGCGACTTGTTCATCTTGTGGATGAAATCCTTGAACGCGGGCAGCGCCGCTTCGCCCAGCGTGGTGGCAACCGATGGCCATTTTTCCAGAAAGATCAGCACCGGTTCGACACCGCGCCCCATTTTGCACAGAAAGCGCGCGTACTCCAGATAGGCATCGATACCCTCTCTGGACAGCACTGACAAAGCCTCGGCCATGCATTCTTCGAAGACATCACTCACCTGCGGGAAGCCGCAGTCGAGCTGCTCCCGGTAGCTCTTCATCAGGGGGTGTTCGTATTCAGTGTGAGCTTCAGCCACGTGGGTTAGCCTTAAGCAAATGTGGCATCAATCGCGTGATCCAGCGTGTCACGGATGTCCGCGTCGTCGGTGATCGGGCGCACCAGTGCCATGCGGCAGGCATCGCGGGGCGCCACGCCGCCCTTGATCAGGGTGGCCGCGTAGACCAATAGGCGGGTGGAAATGCCTTCGTCCAGGCCGTGCCCTTTCAGGTTGCGCGCGGTGGCGCCGATCTTCACCAGCTTGGCTGCCAGCGCTTCGTCCGTGCCGGTTTCCTTGGCCACAATGCTTGTTTCCAGCTTGGCATCGGGATAGTCGAACTCGAATGCGGTGAAGCGCTGCTTGGTCGATTGCTTCAAATCCTTCATCAGGTTCTGGTAGCCCGGGTTGTAGGAAATCACCATCTGGAAATCGGGATGCGCTTCAAGGAGCTCGCCTTTTTTGTCGAGCGGCAGGGTGCGGCGGTGATCGGTGAGCGGATGGATTACCACGGTGGTGTCCTGGCGCGCTTCGACGATTTCGTCCAGATAGCAGATCGCGCCGATACGCGCTGCGGTGGTCAATGGCCCATCCAGCCAGCGAGTGCCGTTGGCTTCGAGGACATAGCGTCCGACCAGGTCGGAGGCGGTCATATCTTCGTTACAGGCTACGGTAATCAGTGGTTTATCAAGTTTCCACGCCATGTACTCGATAAAGCGCGATTTGCCACAGCCGGTAGGGCCTTTGATCATCACGGGCAGACGGGCGGCATAGGCCGCTTCATAGAGCGCCACCTCGTTACTTTGCTGTTGATAAAACGGTTCCTTGTGAACCTTGTACTGGTCTTTAATAGGCATGGTTTTCTCCTTATCCGCGCGGCAAGAAAGGTTTCTTGACCCTGGAAAAAAACGCCCCCAGCAAAGTGGGGGCGCCTTTTACTGCATCGTTTGAAACCTGGGCTTACTTGTGCACGCCCAGCTTGTCGCGCCAGCCTGGGAAAATCTTGTCGGCATCGCCCGGGAAGGATTCGAACGCGCGGGCAAATTCCTTGTGGCTCTTGGCGAACTCGATCGGGTCGGCACCGGATTTCCAGCACTCGTAGGACTGGCGCAGGGAGATCGCTCCGGCCGCCGGGCTGTCGATATGGCCGTAGGAACCGCCACCGGAGGTGTTGATCACGTTGCCGTGGCCCAGGTTCTCGAAGAAGCCGGGCAGGCGCAGCGCGTTCATGCCGCCGGAAATGATCGGGGTGGTGGGCTTCATGCCATGCCATTCCTGATGGAAGTAAGGGCCGTCCGCAGAATCGCGCTCGATCATGTAAGCGATGTTGCGGTCATCCCTGCCGCCTTCCATCTTGCCGTAGCCCATGGTGCCGACGTGGATGCCGGATGCGCCTTGCAGTCGGGACATCTTGGCCAGCACAAACGCGGTGTAGCCACGCACGGCAGAAGGCGACGTGATTGCACCGTGACCGGCACGGTGATAGTGCAGGTATTGTCCGGGGTACTGACGACGGGCGGTGGTGATCATGCCGGGGCCGCCGACGTAGCCGTCTACCAGGAATGCGACCTTGTTTGCATCCGGGCCAAAGGCTTCCAGAATGAAATCGGCGCGGGCGAGCATTTCGTAATGATCGTCTGCGGTGATGTTGGCCGAGAACAGCTTGGCCTGGCCGGTTTCATCCATGGCACGCTTCATGGCGTCATACACCAGCGGGATCACCTTTTTGGTCGGGCAGAATACCTGGTTGCCTTGGGGTTCATCGTTCTTGATGAAATCGCCACCCAGCCAGAACTGGTA
>NZ_DATKTK010000016.1:0-2216 GCF_035531155.1 Sulfuricella sp.
CTGCCGATGCGGATAAAAGCCTGCCGCTCAAATTCCACCGGACTGCTGGCGGCTGCCGGAATCTCCAGCATGACCAGCCGTATGCCGTGGTAATCGACAAGCTTGAAGTTGAAAGCAATGGCCGGTTGCAGGCGCTGCGCCAACCACATATCCAGCGGCTGGCCTTGCTGCAACTGACCGGAAGGCTCGAACGTGGTGCTGACGGCAGCGTGATCGCCATCACGCACGCCCCACAGCACATAGGCAAACGGCTGATCGGCCAGCCGCGCTGCATTGGACAGTGCCGAGATCAGCTTGCCGATCATCTGCGCATCAGCATTGTTCTCCTTGAACTCCACCCACGAGGTCTCTGCCGGAAGCTGCCGCAGTTCGTCGATCAGGGCCAGTGTGCGTTGCTCGCTCAATTGGCTTTCCCCCTGGTTGCTTTGGCAGCAGGCTTGGCTTTGGCCGCTGCCGCCGTCATTTTCGTATACAGCTCAAACAGTTTTTCCAGCCGCTCGGTATCGTTCCTGAAGCGGCGACCGATGTAGATGCGCTCCAGCACCTCGTCGTTGCGCTCGTGGGCGTGGCGCAGGTTCTCCGGCATATTGTCCGGATCGTACAGGTCGGCGATGGTGGCGGGGAAATGCGCCTCGCGCGCCAGCAGGATGTTTTCCGCGCAGGCGGTCAGGTCGGCTTTGTTCTGCTCGGTGAGCAGGGGGACGGGGAAGGTGTTCCAGCCGAGGGTGTTGGAGTAGCGAAAGTCTGTTTTCATCTTTCCGCAGACCGTTGCAATCCAGACCAGATGCAGGCGGGAAGCGATGAGGGCCATGTTCCAGAGGGGGGCGTCGTAGAGGGCGAAGGCAAGGTTGCTAACAATGGCCCCAGGTTCCATATAACCAACAGGCAAGTAGTCTCGTGACTCAGAAGAAACGCTGGGAACAATCATTACAGTCTCACCACCAGACTGGCGAATTTCTCCGAATCTGTGAGGTACGTTTGCAAGCGTTACCGTTGCGGCCTTGGTACTGTCCAAGCGCATTTTCTTTACAGCTTGAAGCCTTTCCGCAATGGATGCGATGGAGCTGATCTCAACTGCATCCTCATCTCTAGCCCAAATACAGTACCGTTCAAGGCCGCGAATGAACTCAGCAGACCCCAATATTTTGCGGATAAATTTGCTTGACTGATCTGCTGTAAGAACAAGTGCTTGGACTTCGTCGTGAGAGAGCAGTAGATGGCCGCCATCCGTAGGCTGATTGCCTTTGGTCATTTCTGCCTGCCCGCCTAAAGGGCGTGGAAGTTTTTCCACCATCACATCGGCACCCGGTACCAAGTAGGCGTTGATGTGCTCTATCTCCTTCACATCCATCACATCATTTTTGCCATTACCGGCAACGGAATACAGGCGGCGCAAAGATTTGGTTTGCGATGACAAGCCCACGATCACCACGGTCACGCCCGCGTTGTGGCTGGCAAGATTGGCCCATTTGAACGAGGCGTGGGCAAACGCAATCCTGTTGCCCGTGCTGAAAACCAGCGGCCAGAGGATGGGCACTTGCTGCCCCTGGCAGATGGAGTTTGTGGATACGAACGCGGCGGCGGCATTAGTCTTGGTGCCATAATCGGCAGCCTTCATAAACCAGCCCGCCACATAGTCCAGTGATTTCCAGTTCTTCGTGCGCTTGGCGAAGATGGCTTGCAAATCCGCCTTCTGTTCGTCCGTTTGCCAAGTGGAGCCCAAATACGGTGGATTGCCGCAGATATACGTCTCGCCACCTTCGTTCACGAAGTCGATTCCCGTCTGATCGAGCGGCGTGCTGAATAAGTCATCACCGACCATCTTCACTCCCATCCCTGTGGATGGGCACACACTCAGCCAATCCAGCCGCAGTGCATTGTCGCAACGAATCCAGTTCTCGGTGTCCAGCGGGAGAAATGCTTGCAGCGCGTCCTTCTGCCCGCGATACAGCACGTCACACTGGAACTCGGCGATGATCAGCGCCAACCGTGCAATTTCCGCCGGAAAGTCGCGCAGCTCGATCCCCCGGAAGTTGGTGAGCGGAATCTCACTACCGAGATTCGACTCATCCCGACGACGGTTGATTTCCGCCTCGATCTCGCGCATCTGCTTGTAAGCAATGACCAGGAAGTTGCCCGAGCCGCAGGCCGGGTCGAAGACGCGGATGCGCGCCATGCGGCGACGCAGGTTCAGCAACTTGCGCTCGTTGTCGCCG
>NZ_DATKTK010000017.1:0-3319 GCF_035531155.1 Sulfuricella sp.
CGTCGGCGCGCAGTTGACGGCCACCGCAGAGAAGCTGCGCCGCCTCATGCATCTTGGCCAGATCCTGCAATCCCACGCCCTGCATTTCTATTACCTCGCCTCGCCCGACCTGCTGTTCGGCTTCGATAGCGATGTGGCAAAGCGCAACATCGTCGGCGTGGCGGCGGCCTATCCGGACATTGCCAGGCAGGGCATCGCCCTGCGCAAGTACGGCCAGGAAATCATCCGGATCACGATGGGCAAGCGTGTTCATGGCACCGGTGCGGTTCCCGGCGGCGTGAACAAAAATCTGTCGCTTGAAGAACGCGACATCCTGCTGAAGGATATCGACAACATCATCGCCTGGAGCCGGGCGGCCGTCGAACTGATCAAGAAAGTCTATACCGGCAACCCGGAATTCCACAACGGCTTCGGTTATTACAGATCCAGTTTTATGAGCCTGGTGCGGGAAGACGGCGCCATGGATCTCTACCACGGCGGCTTGAGAGCCACCGACGAACATGGACAGACGATTTTCGATCACGTCGATTACGGCCATTACTGGGACTATATCCACGAGGAAGTAAAGTCGTGGTCTTACATGAAATTCCCCTTCATCCGGTCAAGAGGCAGGGAAGAAGGCTGGTACCGGGTCGGCCCGCTGGCGCGGGTCAACAATTGCGATTTCATTCCGACCCCCCTGGCAGAAGCCGAAAGAAAAGTTTTCAAGGAATTCGACGGAGGCAGCGCAACCCAGGCTACGCTGGCCTACCACTGGGCGCGCATGATCGAAATGCTGCACGCCGCCGAAGGCATTCAGGAACTGCTGCTGGATGGCGACTTGCAGGGCGATGACCTGGTTCGCAAGGGCGAGCCGGCGCTACGCGGTGTCGGCGTGATCGAGGCGCCGCGCGGAACGCTGATCCACCACTATCGCGTCAACGAGGACGATCTGGTCGTCCGCGCCAACCTGATCGTTTCCACCACCCACAACAACCACGCCATGAACGAAGCGGTGCGGCAGGTCGCTCTGCAATACCTGGACGGCCAGCAGGTGACCGAGGGGCTGCTCAACCATATCGAAGTGGCGATCCGCGCCTTCGACCCCTGCTTGTCATGCGCCACCCATGCCGTGGGCAAGATGCCTTTGGAAGTGGAACTGGTGGACGCAGGCGGCAACGTGATCGACCGGCTGGCCAAGAACTCAGACGGTCGGTGTGACGTTTGACCGCACCGCTGCTGGTTTTCGGTTATGGCAACCCAAGCCGGGGCGATGACGCGCTTGGCCCGCAACTGCTCGAACTCCTTGCAGCAAACCAGGAGCGTCACCCGGAGTGGCCGGAAATCGAGTTGCTGACCGATTTTCAACTGCAAATCGAGGATGCGGCAGATATGGAAAACCGCGACTTGGTGCTGTTCATCGACGCCAGCGCATCCTGCCCCGCACCTTTTTCCCTTTCCCGTATTCAGTCTTCGCAGGATGTCAGCCACACTACTCATGCCATGTCGCCGGCAACCGTGTTGCAGGTTTTCGAGCGGGTTTATCGCCGCCCTGCGCCGCCTGCCTTCCTTCTCGCCGTGCGCGGCGAGAGCTTCGAACTGGGCGAGCCGCTAGGCCGCGAGGCAGAGCAGAACCGGGATGCCGCGCTGGATTTGCTGATACAATTGTGCGCCCGGCCTTATCCCGATGTCTGGCAGACCTTTTCCCGATAAATGCTCGATCTCGATTCCATTTTTGCCGAAGACGGTGTGCTGGCCCGCGCCTTCAAGGATTACCGCGTCCGCAGCCAGCAACTGGAAATGGCGCGAACCATTTCCACCGCAATTGAAAAACACGAAATCCTGGTGGCCGAGGCAGGCACCGGCACCGGCAAGACCTATGCCTATCTCGCCCCGGCACTGCTTGCCGGCGGCAAGGTGATTATTTCCACCGGCACCAAGACGCTGCAGGACCAGCTTTTCTTTCGCGACATTCCGGCCATGCGCGAGGCGCTGAAAGTGCCGGTGACGATCGCGATGCTCAAGGGGCGCGCCAATTACGTCTGTCACTTCCATCTCGAACGCGCCAAGAACGAAGGGCGCTTCATGACGCGGGACGACTCGCGTTATCTTTCCCTGATCGAGCGCTTTACCAAGTCGAGCGACAGCGGCGACAAAAGCACCCTGAGCGAAGTGCCGGAAAATGCCGGTATCTGGTCTTATGTCACCTCGACGCGGGAAAACTGCCTCGGCCAGGAATGCGCGTTTCACAAGGACTGCTTTGTCATGGAGGCGCGCAAGCGCGCGCAGGGTGCGGACGTGGTGGTGGTCAACCATCACTTGTTTTTCGCCGACGTGATGCTGCGCGATGAGGGCGTTGCCGAACTGCTGCCCGCCAGCAACACCGTGATCTTCGACGAGGCGCACCAACTGCCGGAAACCGCCAGCCTGTTTTTCGGCGAAAACCTGGGCACTTCCCAGTTGCTTGAGTTGGCCCATGACGCCCATGCCGAGGGAGTGGTTTCGGCCAAGGATTTTGCCGCGCTGCCAGAAGGCGCTGCAGCACTTGAAAAAGCTGCGCGCGATCTGCGCCTGGTGTTCCCGCAAGACAGTGTGCGCCTGCCATTGACTGCGGCTCAGGCAGTACGCGGCTTTGCGGATGCCCTGGCCGAAGTTAAAACCCGGCTCGATGCCCTGAACAAGCTGCTTGAATCCCAGGCTCAGCGCAGCCCCGGCCTGGAAAACTGCTGGCAGCGCGGCACCCAGTTCGCGGCACAATTGAAGCGCTGGATGGATGATGAAAACAGCGGCAGCGTGCGCTGGGTGGAGGTGTTCAACCGCGCCATGCAACTCAATGCCACGCCGCTTTCCATCGCCGAGATATTCCGCAAGCAGATCGACGGCCAAACACGGGCCTGGATTTTTACCTCTGCCACGCTCGCGGTGAAAAAGGATTTCAGCCATTACCAGAGCCAGATGGGGCTGCTCGAAGCGGCCACGGCTTTCTGGGACAGTCCTTTCGACTATGAAAACCAGGCCGTGCTTTATGTCCCGACGGGGATGCCGGAGCCGAACAGCCGCGAGTATACCGAAGCGGTGGTGGCGGCAGCCCTGCCGGTGATCCGCGCCAGCGGCGGCCGGGCGTTCCTGCTGTGCACCAGCCTGCGCGCCATGCGCGAGGCGCATGAGTTGCTGAAAGAGGCATTCGAAAAAGAAGGGTTGGAGTTTCCTTTGCTGCTGCAAGGGGAGGGAACCCGCACCGAACTGCTGGAGCGCTTCCGTCGCCTCGGCAACGCCGTGCTGGTGGCCAGCCAGAGCTTCTGGGAAGGCGTGGACGTGCGCGGCTCGGCGCTGTCGCTGG
>NZ_DATKTK010000018.1:0-7615 GCF_035531155.1 Sulfuricella sp.
GAAAGTATCACGCAGATTGTGGGCGCGATTCAGGGTGACATCCATACTGCGGTCGAGCAAATGAGCGATGCCAGTCAGGAAGCGGATGCCAACGTCGCCCATATCGGGCAAGTGGTCGGGTCGCTCGAAGATATCCATAAACGGGTGCATGCGGCACTCGACAGCGTGGGGCTCATCAGTGTCAACACGCAGCAGCAGCGGGAAGTCAGCGTGGAGATTGCCAAACATGTCGACCATATCTCAGGCAATGCCTGGGAAAACAGCGCCGCCGCGCACGAAACCGCCGAAGTGGCGGCCTATCTGGACCAATTGTCGCGCCGCCTGCGCCAGGCACAGTTTGGCCAGGCCGAAGCCCACGCCGCCTGAACCCATATCCTGAGGAGAACGATCATGTCCGTCCTGCAAGAATTCCTGACCGTCAGCTTGGCCCTTGTTTTGGCCGGTCTTGCCTGGGCCTTTCTGCGTGCCGGCAAAGTAGAATCCCCCGCCCGCCGGAGCCGGCGCGGCATCGAGATCAACGGCGTCCTGAGGAAGTTGCTGCAGCATATCCAGATGCATCGGGGGATGGCCAGCATCATCCTCAACGGTGACGGTTCATTCAATGCCAAATTGAAAGCGAAACAAGGGGATATCAACGATGAATTGCGGGTTATGGCCGACAAGACCCCCGCAGCGCGCGATCTGTTTGTGGGTGCGCCGCTCGAGCGAATCCAGTCCGACTGGGAAATGCTGCGCGTTCAGGCGCTTCAGCTGACCGTGTCGGAAAGTTTCGAGCGGCACAGCGCCTTGATTCAGCAGGTGTTGCACCTGATCGCGGATGTTGCCGAGCGTAGCCAGCTCGACGTCGGTGGGCCCGTGCCGCATGCTTTGAGTGACATGTTGTGGCGGCGCCTGCCCGAGCTCGCGGAGGATCTCGGCAAGGCACGGGCCATCGGGTCGGGGGTCGCGGCAGCCGGTCAGGTGAGCGGCGTCGATCGTATCCGACTGAATTTTCTGGTGAATCGAATTCGGTCGGGCCTCAAAGCGATGCAGGCAGCGATCAGCGAGGATACCGGGAATCGATTCGGCGGCGAGGCGCATCAATCCGCCAGCCGGGTACAGACGTCCGTCGATCGGCTGTTGCAGATGATCGAGAGCAAATTGATCGCGGCAGAGCGTCCGAATCTTTCAGCCGCAACGTACTTTAGTGCGGCGACGGATGCCTTGGAAGTCGTCTATCGCCTGTACGACAGCGCCTCGGCCGGCCTTGCGCGCCCAAAGGGACACCGTGAGACTGTGTCGGCTTTCGGTGCTGTTCGTACGGCCTGATTGATCAGGCCTTCTTCACAAAACACGCCTTCAGCATCATCTGACCTGCATCGGTTTTGCAATCGAGTTCGTGGTCGCCATCGACGATACGGATGCCTTTGATCTTGCTGCCGACTTTCAGGGTGATCGATGAGCCTTTGACTTTCAGATCCTTGATCAGGCTGACGGTATCGCCATCGACCAAGACGGTGCCATTGGCGTCTCTCACCACACGTTCGTCATCCGTCGTGTCGGCAGCTGCCTGTGCGGGCCATTCGTAACCGCAGTCCGCGCAGATGAACAGGTCGCCGTCGGGGTAGGTGTTGGGTTGGCCGCATTGTGGGCAGGGCGAGATCGTCATGGATGGGCTCCTGGAATAATTAAAAATTAAGAATGATGAAGGGAAGAACGGTTAACGGGTCAGTGAGATAAACAGCTGCGGTAGCCGTTCCGGCAGTCGTTCGATGTGGTCGATGATCGTGTACTGCTGGCCGAAGATGTCTCGGACATAGTCATCGTCGCCGGCTTTGAGGCTGGCGTCCAGGCTGATGCAGTAAGGGAAGATGCCTTGCTGGTCGAGTTCCTTCACGGCCTGACGCGCATCTTCGATGAGCAGGCGTTCGTCATGGGTGTCCACGTCCGATGGCTTGCCGTCGGTGAGGATGAGCATGAGCTTCTTGTCGGCCTTCTGGGCGCTGAGGTAGTGGGCGGCGTGGCGCATGGCCGCGCCCATGCGGGTGGAGTAGCCCGCTTCCATCTTGGCCAGCCGCGCTTTCACCTCGTCGTTCCAGTGTTCGCTGTAGCCCTTGATGTGCTGATAGCGAACTTCGTGACGGGTGTTGGAATGGAAGCCGGCGATGGCGAACGGGTCGCCGAGCTTGTCGATGGCCCAGGCCAGCAGCGATACGGCTTCCTGGCTGAGTTCAAGGATGGTCTGTTCGCTGCCAGCCACTTTTTCGTTGAGCGATTCCGACAGGTCGAGCAGCAGCATGACGGCGATGCTGCGGCCATTGGTGCGGTGGCTCATGTTGATGCGCGGGTCGGGCGTGGCGCCGCTCTTGTAGTCGATCAGTGATCGGATGGCGACATCGAGATCGAGTTCGCTGCCTTCTTCCTGATAGCGGATGCGAACCTTGTCCTGTGGTTTGAGCGCATCGAGCATTTTCTTGAGCTGTTTGGCGAGCGCGGCATGCTTTTGCAGCAGGCGGTCGATGTCGGCCGCATTGCCGCTGGGATGCAGGGCTTCATACACGCTCACCCAGTCCGGGCGGTAGCTCTGGCTGTGGTAATCCCATTCGGCATAATGGCGCGGCGGCAGGCCCTGGATTTCCTGCGGTTCGATTTTTCGTTGTTCGTCGAAGGCTTCTTCTTCGTCGCCCGGTTCGATGAATTTCCACAGTTGGCGATTGTCGTCGCGGTATTCGATCACGGTGTTGTCGAAATGCACCTTGGCAAGCTGGTCGCTCTGGCGGCGGGTGCGCGCCACATAACTCAGGGCCAGCAGGGCGATGTCATGGGTGGTGGTGATTTCCTGCGCCATGAGCGTATGGAAACGGGCCACAAAATCATTAAGGTCGGCATCAAGATAACCGTGATCCGGGTCGAGCAGCGCCCGCGACAGCATGGCCAGCCGGTGGCGCAGACAGGAGGTGGTCTGGGGATCGCAAGCCGCCTCCTCGGGTTTGGGGTGCAGGGATAGGAACAGGCGCCGCAGGCCGGGATATTCGCGGATCAGCAAGGTATCCACACGGCAGTCTTCAAAGAACTCGACCGCCATGCGCTGGAAGGGACTCCAGTTGTCGGCGATCTGCGCCTCGGACCAGCGCCGGTGCCCCACGATATGGGCGAGGATGGCGCGATAGCGGTCGATCCCGCGGACGCCGTCGCTGTCATCCAATACATCCGGCAGGCGAATGCCGAGCTTGTCGTAATAGGGGATGGGCTTGCGGATCTCGTCGAAGGCAGTGGAATAGGGCACCAGATGCTCGCTGTCCTGCCACAGGGCGCGCAGATAGACATCCAGTTTGCGTTCGACATCCACGAGCAGTGTGCCGTGGCGCTCGCGTTGCAGCACCGCACGGCTGTCCGCCGATTGCAGGCTGAAGAAATCCTTCTGCCGCTCCGGATGGGTGTGGTAATTGCGGATGCCATAGTCCACCCAGTTTTTCAGACCGCCGAGCGTGAGTTGGCGGAGCAGATTCGGCGCCTGCGCCAGAAAATCGGGCAGGCCGGGGCTGGGGAACGTGGTGTGATGGCCGTGGATCGAGCCGGTGGTACGGGTCATGAGATCCAGCGTGATTTCCAGGTATTCCTGAAGTTGTTCCGCCGATTGCAGACACCGCGCCACCGGCGCCAGCGCACGGATAAACGGATCGATGGCGCGACCGTTGGGCGATTTTTGCATCACGCGAATCGTATCCATGACAGCCGGGAGTGCCGGCTCTCCGACCGCAACAGCCGTAGAGGGCCATTCTTCCATGAAGGCGAGCAGGGGCTCCACGCCGCGCCCGAGTTTGCCGATGGCGGAGGCGGCCTCTAGATAGGCATCCACTCCTTCGGTGGTCAGGCTTGCCAGCGCCTCGGCCATGCAGTCTGCGAACACCGCTTCGGCCTGCGGGAAGCGGGTATCGAGTTTCTGCCAATAGGCAGCCATGGCGGGGTCGAGCTGTTTCGTCTCAGTCATGAGTGGCGATCCGCAGGTAGGGTGCAATCAGCGAAGCGCATTGCACCATTCGGATTGCAGTGCATCGCTCTGTGACGCTCGACGTTACGCAAAGGTGGCGTCGATGGCGTGATCCAGCGTTTCGCGGATGTCGGCATCGTCGGTAATCGGCCGAACCAGCGCCATGCGGCAGGCATCCCTCGGCGCGACATGATCCTTGATCAGGGTGGCCGCATACACCAGCAGACGGGTGGAAATGCCTTCGTCCAGCCCGTGCCCTTTCAGATTGCGCGCTGCATTGCCGATCTTGACCAGCTTGGCGACGGTGTCTCTGTCCATGCCGGTTTCTTTCGCCACAATCTCGGTTTCCAGTGCCGCATCCGGGTAATCGAAATCGAAGGCGGTGAAGCGCTGCTTGGTGGATTGTTTCAAATCCTTCATCAGCGTCTGGTAGCCGGGATTGTAGGAAATGACCAACTGGAAATCGGGATGGGCGTGGATCAGCTCGCCTTTCTTGTCGAGCGGCAGGGTGCGGCGATGATCGGTGAGCGGGTGAATCACCACGGTGGTGTCCTGGCGCGCTTCAACAATCTCATCGAGATAGCAGATGGCGCCAATCCGGGCGGCCGTGGTGAGCGGGCCGTCCAGCCAGCGCGTGCCGCCTTCGTCGAGCAGATAACGGCCCACGAGATCGGAGGCGGTCATGTCTTCGTTACAAGCCACGGTGATCAGCGGCTTGCCGAGTTTCCACGCCATGTATTCGATAAAACGGGATTTGCCGCAGCCGGTCGGCCCTTTCACCATTACGGGCAGGCGATTGCGATAGGCCGCCTCGTACAGGGCGACCTCGTTTGTCTGCTGCTGATAAAAGGGTTCTTGCTGGATTTTGTATTGTTCTTTATCGATCATGGCGTTATTCCCTATGAATTATGGCTTGAGTGATTCGCCGGGGCGTGGGGCCAGAAGAGGCAAGCTGGGCGATGCACACGGTTCGGCATGCACATGGCCTAGATGGCCGTTGAATAAACCTATTCAATGAGAAAACACCCCCGGCGAACCGAGGGTGTTCGGTCTTAAGCTAAGCGTTTATTACTTGTGAACGCCCAGTTTCTCGCGCCAGCCCGGGAAGATCTTGTCGGCATCGCCCGGGAAGGATTCGAAGGCACGTCCGAATTCCTTGTGTTCCTTGGCGAATTCGATCGGATCGGCACCGGCTTTCCAGCACTCGTAGGATTGACGCAGGGAAATTGCGCCAGCCGCCGGGCTGTCGATATGGCCGTAAGCACCACCGCCGGACGTGTTGATCACGTTGCCGTGGCCCAAGTTCTCGAAGAAACCGGGCAGACGCAGCGCGTTCATGCCGCCGGAGATGATCGGAGTGGTGGGCTTCATGCCGTACCATTTCTGGAAGTACACCGGACCTTGCGCTTCATCACGCTCGATCATGTACGCGATGTTCTTGTCATCTGATTCGCCTTCCATCTTGCCGTAGCCCATGGTGCCCACGTGGATACCGGAAGCGCCTTGCAGACGGGAGATCTTCGCCAGAACAAACGCGGTGTAACCCCGCTTGGCAGAAGGCGATGTGATCATGCCGTGACCGGCACGGTGGTAGTGCAAATACTGGCTCGGGTACTGACGACGGGCCGTGGTGATCATGCCCGGGCCGCCGACGAAGCCGTCGACCAGGAAGGCCAGTTTGTCGGCGTCGGGGCCGAAGGTTTCCAGCGCGAAATCGGCACGGGCCAGCATTTCGTAATGGTCGTCGGCGGTGATGTTCATGGAGAACAGCTTGGCCTGGCCGGTTTCGTCCTGGGCGCGCTTCATGGCGTCATAAACCAGGGGCAGAACTTTCTTCAGCGGGCAGAACACCTGGTTGCCCTGGGGTTCGTCGTTCTTGATGAAATCGCCGCCCAGCCAGAACTGGTAGGCAGCGGCCGCGAACGGCTCGGGACGCAGGCCCAACTTCGGCTTGATGATGGTACCGGCAATGTAGCCGCCATTCTGGATCGGACGACCCAGGATGCGCCACATGTCGGAGATGTCTTTGGACGGGCCGTCGAACAGCTGGATCGCACGCTCGGGGAAGTACATGTCGTGAATCTTGGCGTGCTCGATGTCGCCCATGCCCTGGTTGTTACCAATGACGAGCGTCAGGATGGATACCATCATCATGCGGCCGTCGGTGACGTTGCGGTCGAACAAATCCATCGGATACGCAATGCGCATGTCTTCGGTGGCTTCGTCGATGTAATAGACCAGCGCGTCGACACCCTTGGTGAAGTCATCGGTGGTGGATACTTCAACATTGGTGCCGGTTGAGGATTCGGCGGCGAAGTGGGCGGCGGCTTCCAGATAGCCATGACCGGACTTCGGCTTCATTTTATAGGCAACAAGAATGTGCTTGCCGCCGGTGATGAGGTCTTCTTCTTTCAGGCTGAGGTCAGAATAACGTGCTGATTGATCCATGGTTTGACTCCTGGCAGGTGGAAAAACTCAGGAGCCAAGCCCCTGAAATCTGTAGGGACTATAAAAGCGCGCTTGTATAATTGATAATCAATAGTTATTACCATTTGCATAAGGTAGGACTTATACGTATGCGCCGATTAACCTTGCGTCAGCTGATGGTTTTCGAGGCGGTTGCCCGCCATCTCTCCTTTTCAAAGGCTGCTGCGGAGCTTCACCTGACCCAGCCTGCCGTCTCGATGCAGGTGCGTCAGCTGGAGAAATTTGTGGGCCTGCCGCTAACCGAGCAGATCGGCAAGAAAATCTCGCTGACCGATGCCGGTCGAGTCGTATCCCACGCAAGCAAGAACATCTCGGCCCAGCTTGGTGATCTCAGTTCCGCGCTCACCCGCCTCAAGGGCGTTGGGGGCGGTCAGTTCAACCTGGCCGTCACCTCTACCGTCAATGCCGTCGCCACGGGCATTCTGGCCAAGTTCCGCGATCGCTATCCGCAAGTGTCCATCCATCTGGAGGTGTCCAATCGTGCGGAAGTGCTGGATTTACTCACCGCCAACCGGATCGATCTCGCCATCATGGGGCAGGTGCCCAAAGAGTTGGGCCTTGCCGCTACCCGATTCATGGACAACCCGCTTGTCGTGATCGCGCAGCCGGATCATCCGTTGGCGGGGCGAAAAAAAATCACCCTCGAAGAAATTGCCTCAGAGCCCTTTCTCGTTCGCGAAGAGGGTTCCGGCACGCGCGGCGCCATGGAACGATTCTTCGCCGCCAAAGGCATGGAAATTCGCACCAGCATGAAAATGAGCAGTAATGAGGCGATCAAGCTGGCGGTTCAGGCAGGGCTAGGGTTGGGCATCATCTCCCTGCAAACGCTGGAAATGGAATTGTCCCTGAACCGACTGGTGGTATTGCCCGTTGAGGGCTTTCCCATTATGCGTTACTGGTACCTCGTGCATCGGGCCGACAAGCGATTGTCACCGGTCGCACAGGCATTCAAGGATTACCTGCTGACGGATGAGCGCGAGGAATTGACCCCGTCGAGTCAGGCGTGATTTCAACCAGCCTCAATCAGAGCTTTATGAATTTCTTTCTATGGGGAAACAACTCACCTTGTGCCTATCAAGGAGCTTGTTCATAGGGTTTGTGGTCGCGGGGGAGAATCCTATGCCACTCAGCAGTTGTAACGACAGACGTTCATGCTCA
>NZ_DATKTK010000019.1:0-14418 GCF_035531155.1 Sulfuricella sp.
TGATGGGTGATGGGTGATGGGTGATGGGTGATGGGTGATGGGTGATGGGTGATGGGTGATGGGTGATGGGTGATGGGTGATGGGTGATGGGTGATGGGTGATGAGTGATGAGTGATGAGTGATGAGCAAGACTACTCAGGACTTTTCACCCAGAACTCAGGACTGAATCGAGCGGCAAGAATTGCCGCCTTCGGCAAGATTGTCCGGCAAGATTGTCCGGCAAGAGAAAACTACTCGGCGGCAAACACCCGGTTACGGCCCGCTGCCTTTGCCTTGTAGAGCGCCTGATCGGCGCGTGAGATGATGGCATCGGCCGATTCGTCCGATTGGCGTAGCGCAATGCCAGCGCTGAAGGTGATCAACACCTTCTCATTCTTGTGCAGAAAAAATTTCTTGGTCAACTCCCGTTGCAGCCGGGTTATGGCCTTCATCCCTTCCTCTACGCCAGTCTCCGGCAGAATGATGACGAACTCCTCACCGCCGAAACGCGCAATCACATCCGTCGGCCGCAAGGTTTCCTTGACCACATGCACCAGGTGAATCAGTGCCTCGTCGCCGGCATCATGGCCGTAGGTGTCGTTGAGACGCTTGAAATAATCGATATCAAACAGTGCCACACAAAGCGGTGTATGGGTTCTTTCGGAACGCGCAAACTCGCGCTCGAAGGCGTCTTCCATGCCGCGCCGGTTGAGCGTGCCAGTCAGAAAATCTTCTTGCACCAGACTGGTGGTTTTATCCAACTCGGCCTCCAGCTCCTTGATCTTGTTCTCGGAAGCTTCCACCTGCTTGCGAGTTTCCTCCATCTCGTCGCGCGAACGCTGCATATCGACCTGCATCCCCTTGGTATCGCTCATCAGGTTCTCGAGGATCCGGTTCAACTGGTTGATATCATCGGTCTTGCTGATCTGTTCGGAATAGCGCTCGATCTTTTTGTGGTAATCAGACGTGCTGGAAGACATTTCACCCAACCGGCCAATGAATGACGTCACCATATTCTTAAGCGTCGTCTTTGCATCGTTCAGCCCCTGCTTAAGAGCTCCCTGCTTGTAGATCAACTCCTTAAAGCTACGCTCGACATCGTAGATGACACGTGGATTCAGTGGCTGCGAAATAATCTCCTGCACCACGGCAATCTGGCCATGCAACCACATATCATCCAGAGAAAGCTCGCTGATATTGTCCACCAGCAGCTTCAAAAGTTTCAGCAGTCCGTCCATGATTACCGCATCGGATTCACCGCGCAGCTCAAGCTTGACCCAGAACTGCTTGAGTGATTTGGACAGTTTTTCCAATGCATCAGGGCCTTCTGCAGCACGTACTGTAACCGCCAATTTGTTAGCCTCGCCAGCCAACTCGGGGAACTGCGTCAAATGAGGAACGATGCCGGTTTCCAGGGTTTTGGCCAACATTTCCCGCAATAGCCTGAAATTATCCTTCGACAGCACATCTGCGCTTACCGCCAAGGCCTTCACCTCGGCAACGAGGGTTGGGCCTTGCGCTTCTCGCCCCGGACCGCCCTCTCCAGAATCCGGCGCACCCTCGTCCATCGGCATACCCGCCTGGCCAGCCGGATTTTTCGCCCACGCATTGACCAGCGCTTGCAATTTCTTATGCAGATTTCTGGAGTCCGAGGCGAAATTGATCAACACCCGCTCCAATCCTTCTTTTTTCCTCGCTATGGGGAGCCCGCTTTGCTTGAGATCCCATTGCTTCAGCAACTCCCTGATCAGATTTGCCCAGGACGCCTCCTCGCCACCAGATTGGCCAACCAAGGTGGACAGCCCGGATTCGAACTCTTTCCAATCGCGCTCCTCAATGGCCTTGTCAATCAGCGCCACAGTCTTGTTCAAAGCGGGATTTTTCTTGGACAACCCTTGCAGCACTTTCTGCAGCGCCTTGTCCGCACCTTGGCTCTCGACCCCGGAAGGCCCGCCGGAGATTTCATCGTAAATTTTCTGGTAGTTTTCGGGCGTCGGCACAAGGCGGCGAGCGGAAAGAAGCTTCAGGGTTTCGCGAGCGATATCGGCAGGATTGGTAAATGTCGGCATGTGAGAAGGGTTGTGGAGGTCACTTTAAGGTTCCAACTCGATGGGAACCTAGCCAAATCATGATAGCACTCGCCACATCACGCTTCAATCCGTACCTTTTTTCAGGTTACAATCCCTGTAACCCGCAACCATTCCGTATTTCTTAGATGGGCAATTTCCCAGCTCGACCTTTTTTCGGCAGCAAACACATCTTGGTGGCGCTCTGCTGCCTGCTTTTTACCTTTTCGCCCACCCGCGCCAGCGCCGGCGCACAGGATATTGGAGTGATCCGAAAGACGGTGGATCACTTCATGCGACAGAATACCGCCGAACTACCTGGACAGGTGATATTAACCGTGGGAGCGATTGACCCACGCCTGCAACTCCCCTCATGCGATACGCCGGAAGCTTTCCTCCCCGCCGGCAGCCGCTTGTGGGGAAACACCACCGTAGGAGTGCGCTGCCAAACCGCTACCCCATGGACCATTTATGTGCCGGTCAGCGTCAAGATCATGGCACAGACGGTCGTTGCCGCCCGCCCATTGAGCGCTGGGCAGACCGTCAGCCAGGCCGATGTGATCACGCAAAGCAGCGATCTTTCGCAACTGCCGCCTGGCGTAATCGTGGATCCCGCACTGGCCATCGGCAAAACCGTCATCATGAGCGCCGCAACGGGACAAGCCTTCCGGCACGACATGTTGCGCGCCCCCCAAGTCATCCAGCAAGGGCAAACGGTGAAGCTGATGGCAAAGGGCAGCGGGTTCCAGGTCACTTCCGAGGGCAAGGCGCTCACGAACGCCACCCTGGGCCAAGTAGTATCGGTGCGCACCCAGTCCGGCCAAGTCATCAGCGGCATCGCCAAACAGAACGGCGTGGTGGAAGTGAATTTTTAGAAAAAATATTTAAGTCGAGACGCTATGACCGCTAAAAATCTGGATGGCAAAGCGCTATCTGAGCAAATTCTTCAACAAGTCCGGCAAGGGGTGGAAGCACGCCTTGCTGCCGGCAAACGCGCGCCGGCACTGGCCGTAATCCTGGTCGGGGCGGAACCCGCCTCGGCGATCTACGTACGCAACAAGCGACGTTCCTGCGAAACCGCTAATGTGCGGTCAGTCTCCCACGACCTGCCTGCGTCAACCACCCAGGAAACATTGCTGGCGCTGATCGACCAGCTCAACGACGATCCGGGGATCGACGGCATCCTGGTTCAGCTGCCATTGCCGCAACACATCGACACTGAAACCGTGATTGAACGCATCCATCCGGATAAGGACGTGGACGGCTTCCACCCTTACAACATCGGTAGGCTGGCGCTACGCATCCCGACGCTACGTCCGTGCACCCCGCATGGCGTGATGACCCTGCTCAAGACCACTGGAGAGAACCTGAAAGGCAAACATGCCGTGATCGTCGGCGCCTCCAACATCGTCGGGCGACCGATGGGCCTGGAACTCCTGCTCGCCGGCTGCACTGTTACCACCACCCACCGCTTCACCCGTGACCTGCCTACCTTCGTTCGCCAGGCGGAAATCCTGGTGGTAGCGGTAGGCAAACCAAAATTCATTCAGGGTGAATGGATACGCGAAGGATCGACAGTGATTGATGTCGGCATCAACCGCCTACCGGATGGCAGCATCTGCGGCGATATCGAATTCGAAGTAGCGCGCCAGCGTGCGGCTTGGATCACCCCCGTACCCGGCGGAGTGGGCCCGATGACGGTCGCCACCCTGCTGGAAAACACGCTAAAGGCGGCGCAAAGGCATGCACCGTAACCTGTGCTTAGCTAGAGGTGTGCCAGCGCCGTAACAAATCGAGATCAACACACTCCTGGCCAGGCGTTTCCCCGCACATCGTACGGAATGGCTGTCCCGGCTCGCCCAGATCGCTCAACACCGCCACCACGCCAGAAAAATCGTGATCCAGCGTATAGTCGTTGACCGTCACAACGGTTTTCAAACCAGCTCCCACACTTGCCCTTACGCCGTTTTCTGAGTCTTCCAGCGCCAGGCAATCGGCAGCGTCGAGTTTCAGCTTGTCCAGCGCCCAGAAATAGATATCCGGCGCCGGTTTCTTCGTCGGAACGATATCACCTGCCGCAATCACCTCGAACCATTCAGCCGGATCGCCGGCCAGAGAGTGGCGCAGCAGAGCAGTCACGTTCTCAGGTGTGGTGGTAGTCGCAATCGCCAGCCTGATGCCAGCGTCCCTAGCCTCGTTCAGCAGCCGCTTGACACCGCTACGCAGGGGTATCCCACCCCGACCGAGCAACTCGACGTATTGGCGGGTTTTAGCCTTGTGCAGGGCCAGCACCAAATCGTCGAAATCCTTAGGCTTGCTAAAATCCGGCCGGAAACGCTCAACGTAAAACCGGATACGTTCCTTGCCGCCAGTAACTTCCAGCAACTTACCGTACAGCGGCACATCCCATTCCCAATCCAACCCAAACTCTCGGAAAGCAGCATTGAACGCCAACCGGTGACCGTCACGCTCGGTATCCGCGAGGGTGCCGTCCACATCAAAAATCAAAGCCTTTAACACGCTTGCTCCTCTTGCCAAAACTTGCGATAAGTCAGAATTTCTGTTATTAAAGCGGTTTTGCTAAAAACGGTAGAACTTACATGTCCGCAGAATTACACAAACAATTCACCCCGTACGCTCCGAAAAAGAATGAAGAGTACATGAACACTCTACAGCTTGCGCATTTTCGCAAAATTCTCGAGGACTGGAAAGGCGAGCTGAGCCAGGATATCGACCGAACCGTGCATACCATGCAGGACGAAGCGACGATTTTTGCCGACCCCAATGACCGCGCCAGCCAGGAATCCGACATGGCGCTTGAGCTCAGAAACCGCGACCGCGAACGCAAGCTGATCAAGAAAATTGACGAAACCATCGGCAAAATCGAGGCAGAGGATTACGGATACTGCGAAAGCTGCGGCGTCGAAATCGGCCTGAAGCGCCTGGAAGCGCGCCCCACCGCCACACTGTGCATCGACTGCAAGACGCTCGAAGAACTAAGAGAAAAGCAAGTTGCCAAATAAAATTTGGACGACTTGCTTTCAGTGAAGACTAATCTTTGCCGCAGGCCAAGGTTATGTCGGAACTAAAAACAGGTTGCCAAATAAATCATTCACGGCCTAACGTTCCTTATGCAAACTTCCGCTGCTCAGCTTGACCCTGCCCAGAACGAATTCCATCGTCAAATGAGTGGGCTGTTGTACAGCTTGCTTAAATGGACTCAATTGTCCGAATTTTGGACCAAAGTGGACAAGGACGCCAGCTGGTATCTTTATGCCGTTGGCGAGGCGGTGCCCATCGCTCCCGCCACGCCAGCACAGGTGGAAAAATTCATCGTTGAAGTGGATGCACTGCTTCGGCATGACCACCGCGAAAGCTACTGCGGCATCGTCTACGCTGACAATCTGGATAAGCCCTCTTTCATTAAAATCTATGACCCCAATCATCTGGGCGTCTCCTGCGGCTCCAGCAAAACTCCAACCTTGCCCGGCTGGATCATGAGCCAGGTACCTCCCAGTGAACTGCATCTGAAATATGCCCTGCCCGCCAACCGCAAGCGCTGGTGGCAGGGTCTGTTTTCTCAGTAATAACTACCGACGAAAAAAAGCCCCCTTGGCTCTCGCCAAGGGGGCTTTTTTACCCTAAAGCCTGAACTGGGTTTAGGCTTCGCTACCTTCTGGCTTTTTCGCCACTGCCGGCGCTTCTATCAGAGCCTTCATGGAGAGGCGCAAACGGCCCTTCTCGTCGGCCTCCAGCACCTTGACCTTGACGACTTGCCCCTCGGTCAAATGATCGGAAACAGCATTCACCCGCTCGTGAGCGATCTGGGAAATATGCAGCAGACCATCCTTGCCCGGTAGCACGCTGACAATCGCACCGAAATCCAGCATTTTGATCACCTTACCTTCATAGGTACGGCCAACCTCAACTTCGGCGGTCAACTCTTCAATGCGCCTCTTGGCCAACTCGCCGGCTTCCGAGCTCAGGCAGGCGATATTCACCGTGCCGTCCTCGGTAATGTCGATGGTGGTACCGGTTTCTTCGGTCAACGCACGGATCACCGCTCCACCCTTGCCGATCACGTCACGGATTTTTTCCGGGTTGATCTTGATGGTGATAATCCGCGGCGCATAGGCAGACATCTCCTGGCGAGCATGCGGCACGGCCTCATGCATGATACCGAGGATATGAATGCGGCCTTCTCGCGCCTGACTGAGTGCGACCTGCATAATTTCCTTGGTGATACCAAGAATCTTGATATCCATTTGCAATGCCGTGATACCCCTATCGGTGCCTGCAACCTTGAAGTCCATGTCGCCGAGGTGATCCTCGTCGCCCAGAATGTCGGTCAGCACCGCAAAACGGTTGCCATCCTTGATCAGGCCCATGGCGATACCGGCCACATGCGCTTTCATCGGCGCACCCGCATCCATCAGCGCCAGGCAGCCGCCGCAGACTGAAGCCATCGAGCTGGAACCATTGGACTCGGTAATTTCCGAAACCACGCGCATGGTGTAGCCGAATTCTTCCGCACTCGGCAAAGCCGCCACCAAAGCACGCTTGGCCAAACGACCGTGACCGATTTCGCGACGTTTTGGGGTACCCACACGGCCGCACTCGCCTGTCGCGTAGGGAGGGAAGTTGTAATGCAGCAGGAAACGATCTTTGTACTCGCCCTGCAATGCATCGATGGTCTGCTCGTCACGCCCAGTACCCAGTGTGGCAACGACCAGCGCCTGGGTTTCACCACGGGTGAACAGCACCGAACCGTGCACGCGCGGCAGAACACCGGTGCGAATGGTGATGGGGCGAACGGTACGGGTATCGCGTCCATCAATGCGGGGCTCACCCTCAAGGATCTGGCTGCGCACGATCTTGGCTTCCAGATCCTGGAAAATGCCCTTGATCTGGTTAACGCGAGCGGTGTCCATATCTTCGGTAATCAGTTCGCCCAGAACGCGACTGCGGATCGCATCGATTTTCTGGTAACGGTCCTGCTTTTGGCGGACCTTGTAAGCTTCATTCAGATCGGCCTGGGCCAGTTGAGCAACCTTTTCGATCAGGACCTGGTCCTTCTCCGGCGCCTTCCAATCCCATGGCGCAGCAGCCACTTCATCGGCAAGCTCGTTGATCAGGTTGATCACCGCCTGCATTTCATCATGGCCAAACACCACCGCGCCCAACATCACGTCTTCAGGCAGCTCCATGGCTTCGGATTCGACCATCAGAACAGCCGACTCGGTACCTGCAACGACCAGATCCAACTGGGAGGCTTTCAGCTCTGTCGCAGTCGGGTTCAGCACGTATTCGCCATTGACATAAGCGACACGCGCCGCACCAATCGGGCCGTTAAAGGGGATGCCGGAAATCGCCAGGGCAGCGGAAGCGCCGATCAAAGCAGGAATATCGGAATCGATTTCGCTCTCGGAGGACATGACGGTAGCAACGATTTGCACGTCATTGTAAAAACCCTCAGGGAAAAGCGGGCGCAACGGGCGGTCGATCAAGCGGGAAGTCAGAATTTCCTTCTCGGAGGGGCGACCTTCACGCTTGAAGAAGCCGCCAGGTATGCGGCCGGCCGCATAGGTCCGTTCCTGGTAATCGACCGTCAGCGGAAAGAAATCCTGGCCGGGTTTGACGTCTTTGGCGCCAACCACTGTAACCAGCACTACCGTATCGTCCAGGCTAACCATTATGGCGCCAGACGCTTGGCGGGCGATCTCTCCGGTTTCCAGCGTCAGTGTATGACGCCCGTACGCAATACTTTTCTTGATATGGCTCAAAACGTTATCCTCTACTTAATCGTAATCTTCTTTATCGAGTCGGCAGGACTCCCACACAATCACTGCTCTAGCCATTGCCGAACCCATCCTTGCGGAATCCTCGCTCCCGATGGAGGACGCGAGAAAGCAGAAATTACTTGCGCAAGCCGAGGCGCTCAATCAAGGTGCGGTAGCGGTCAACACTGCTGCCGCGCAAGTAATCCAGCAGTTTGCGGCGCTTGCTGACCAACTTCAGCAGACCACGACGGGAATGGTGATCCTTGGCATGGGTCTTGAAATGGCCGGTGAGATCGTTGATGCGTGCAGTCATAAGAGCAACTTGCACCTCGGTCGAACCGGTATCGCCCGTTGCTTTTTGATAATCCTGCACTATTTGTGCCTTTTGGGCGCTGTTCATTGACATTATTTTCTCCAAAAATAAAACGCGTTATTTTACCTTGTATTATGAGATATTCTCAAGTAATTCTCGCAGCTTAGCACTCGCGAAAAATTCTGTTACACCGTACTCTCGACAACGAGCCTTTTAGGTGCAATCTTGCCGTCATCCGCGATCTCGCCAATACCGACAAGGCGCTGACCTTCATCGTACAAAACCACTACCCCATCATGCACCTGCTTCGGCATCCAGATCGCCTGCCCTTGCCGAAAATAATGAGCGCTTTCCCGATCCAGTGTTATTTTTGGCATCCCATCCAGCAGGCAGTCCGGCGGTAAAAGCCGCGCGTCCCTGGCGTCCAGGTCCAACCCATCAAGTTGCTCCAGGGTCACAGTCTGGCCAATATCAAAGCCGCCAATCCGGGTGCGCCGCAATGCCTGCATAAAGGCGCCACAGCCTAGTACACGACCCAGATCTTCCGCCAGCACCCGAATATAGGTACCCTTGCTGCACGCCACTGTAACGCTCAACTCGTCGCCAGCAAAGTGATCCAGAGTTAAGCTGTAAATCGTCACCGGGCGCGCAGCCCGTTCAATCTCAATCCCGGCACGGGCATAAGTATAAAGCGCCTTGCCCTGAAATTTGAGGGCCGAATGCATTGGCGGCACCTGGAGAATAGGGCCAATAAACTGTTGCAGCGCCTGTTCCACCTGACCAAGCGATAGGTCGACGATGTTGCTGCTGGTCACTTCCCCCTCGGAGTCTCCCGTGGTGGTGGTTTTCCCCAGCTTGAAAACCGCCTGATAGGTTTTGCCGGCATCCAGCAGAAACTGTGAAAACTTGGTAGCCTCTCCAAAACAGATCGGCAGCAAGCCCGTTGCAATCGGATCCAGGTTGCCAGTGTGCCCCGCCTTGGCGGCTTGAAATAGTCGTTTGGCCTGCTGCAGAGCGCCATTCGACGAAATTCCGTAAGGCTTATCCAGCAGCAGAACACCACTGATGGGACGCTTGATTCGTTTAAACTGCAAGGGGCTATTCTTCTCGTTGATGCGCTTTATCTGAGGCAACCGCCTCGTCGATCAGTTGGGACAAGCGCACCCCATTCTCGACGGAAGTATCGTAGATGAAATGTAGCTGGGGCATGATCCGCAGTTTCATGCGGTGCGCCAGCTGCGAACGCAGAAAGCCGGCGGCATGCTCGAGACCAGCCTGCGCCTTGGGCGCCTGCTCAGCCGATTTCATCGTGGTGAAATACACCTTGGCATGCGCATAATCCTGGGTCACCTCAACACCAGTCAAGGTCACCAGACCGACACGCGGATCCTTGACTTCCATCTGGATCAGATCCGCCAGTTCGCGCTGGATTTGCTCGGCTACCCGGCCGGTTCGCAAAAAGGCTTTACCCATGACGGAGCCTCCTGACTATCCGTTGCATGTATTGATGGCTAAAGGCTACGCGCAACTTCTACCATTTCATAAACCTCGAGGTGATCGCCGACATTGAGATCGTTGAAGCCCTTCAGCGACAGACCGCATTCGAAGCCGGATTTCACTTCTTTTACGTCGTCCTTGAAGCGCTTGAGGGAGTCCAGTTCGCCGGTATGGATCACCACGTTATCACGCAACACACGTACCATGGCGCCACGTTTTATGGTGCCGTCAAGCACGTAACAACCCGCAACCGTACCCACTTTTGAAATTCGGTACACCTCGCGTACTTCCACCAAGCCGAGCACGCTCTCCTTGCGCTCCGGCGCAAGCATACCCGACAGCGCAGCTTTGATCTCGTCCACAGCATCATAAATAATGGTGTAGTAGCGCACATCCACGCCGGCGGACTGGACCAGCTTGCGTGCAGTCGCATCAGCGCGCGAGTTGAAGCCGATTACCACGGCTTTCGACGCCAGAGCCAAGTTGATATCAGACTCGGTAATCGCTCCCACTCCGCTATGGATGATGTTAACTTTAACCTCGTCGGTGGAAAGTTTCTGCAGTGCATGAGCCAACGCTTCGTAGGAACCCTGAACATCGGTCTTGATGATCAGCGGCAGGACTCTAACCTCGCCTTCACCCATATTCTCGAACATGTTCTCCAGTTTCGCCGCCTGTTGCTTGGCCAGCTTCACGTCGCGGAACTTGCCCTGGCGGAACAGCGCGATCTCACGCGCCTTGCGCTCGTCGTTCAGCACGATCACATCCACACCCGCCATCGGCACCTCCGACAAACCCTGGATTTCCACGGGAATGGAGGGCCCGGCTTCTTTCACCATGTCGCCGTTTTCATCCAGCATGGCCCGTACGCGGCCGAAGGCCCCGCCAGCCAGAAGCATGTCGCCCGCCTTAAGAGTTCCAGACTGCACCAGAATAGTCGCCACAGGGCCACGACCTTTATCCAGCCGCGCCTCGATCACCAAGCCCTTGGCCGGAACATTCTTTTGCGCTTTTAGTTCCAATACCTCGGCCTGTAACAGCACACCTTCCAGTAGCTCATCAATGCCCTCGCCGGTTTTGGCAGAAACCCCGACAAACATGGTATCTCCGCCCCAATCTTCAGGGACAACACCTTGCGCCACCAATTCCTGCTTGATGCGTTCCGGATTGGCTTCGGGCTTATCAATCTTGTTCATCGCCACGACAACCGGCACGCCTGCAGCCTTGGCGTGATGGACAGCTTCGATCGTCTGGGGCATCACGCCGTCATCGGCAGCGACCACCAGAATCACCACGTCAGTGGCTTTGGCACCGCGCGCACGCATCGCCGTAAAAGCCTCATGGCCCGGCGTATCGAGGAAGGTCACCATGCCGCGTGGTGTTTCCACGTGATAGGCACCGATATGCTGGGTAATGCCGCCCGCTTCGCCATGAGCCACGCGGGTACGGCGAATATAGTCGAGCAGAGAGGTTTTGCCGTGATCGACGTGACCCATTACCGTCACTACAGGTGCGCGTGGCTCCATGTGCACTTCATGCGCTTCAGCCTCGGCCAGATAAGCTTCAGGGCTATCCAGGGCCGCCGGCTTGGCGACATGCCCCATTTCCTCGACCAGAATCATGGCAGTTTCCTGATCCAGCATCTGGTTGATTGTCGCCATGGTGCCCATCTTCATCATTACCTTGATGACTGCGGCCGCCTTAACTGCCATTTTTTGCGCAAGCTGCCCGACCGTGATGGTCTCAGGAATCATCACCTCATGCACGATAGGTTCAGTCGGCATGGCAAAGCCATGGGGCCCCTGATCTTCCGCCTTGTGATGAGCCCCCCTGTCCTTACGGTTGCGCCATCCGGTTGCACCGCCCATATCGCCACGCACCTTGATACCGCGCTTCTTGCCGGCCGTATCCGCCCAGGTGGTTTCCTTTTTCTTTGCTGCCTTTTTTTCGACTTTCTCACCCGGCTTCACGACAGGCTTATGCAGCGTGCCTTCCGATAGTGTAGGCTCTGGCACCTTGGTAGGAACTTGAGGTTCGGCAGCTGCCGCCTGTGCCACTATTGCGGCTTGCCGGCGCAGACCCTTTTCCTGCTTTTCGCGAATATCCGCGCTTTGACGTGCGAACAGCGCTGCTTGCTTGCGTGCCTCCTCTTCGCGCTTGGCGATCTCGGCATCGTGCAACTGCGGTTTAGCTCTTTTCTTTGCTAGAGCTGCTTCGACCGGAGCTACTTCGACTGGAACTGCTTCGACCGGAGCTGCTTCGACTGGAGCTGCTTCGACTGGAGCTGCTTCATTTGCGTCACGCTTAATGAAAACCCGCTTTTTGCGCACCTCCACCTGGATAGTGCGTGCCTTACCAGTACTATCCGCCTTCTTGATCTCAGTTGTTTCCTTGCGGGTCAGAGTGATTTTATTCTTCTGCTCCTTTGCGCCATGTGCACGGCGCAAATAGTCAAGCAACTGAGTCTTGTCTTGCTCAGTCAGCGAATCCTCGGACGCCGCTTTATTCACGCCCGCAGCCCGCAACTGTTCCAGTAGCAGCGTTGCGGGCAAGCCCAGCTCGCCGGCAAATTGAGCCACGTTCATTTGTCCCATTTAGGTCTCCAGTACACTCTGCTCGCTATCGTCATGCAAACCACGGGGCGCGTGCCGTCATAATCAATTCCTTGGCGCGTTCACTATCCATCCCGGTCATTTCAACCAGATCGTCAACCGCCAAATCAGCCAGATCATCCATCGTCACCACGCCCTTGGATGCCAAGGCACGTGCTGTTTCATCATCCATTCCCTCCATCGCCAGCAACTCGGCTGAGGGAGCCTCCATTTTTTCCTCGCTGGCAATCGCCTCAGTCAGCAACGCGTTGCGTGCGCGACTGCGCAGCTCATTGACCGTATCCTCATCAAAAGATTCAATTTCCAACATCTCTGAAAGCGGAACATAGGCCACTTCTTCCAGTGTACCGAAGCCCTCCTGCACCAAAATCCCAGCCACCTCTTCGTCAACGTCAAGCTTTTGCATAAACTGCGAAATAATCGCCGAACTCTCTTCCTGATTCCTCTGAGTCGCCTCTTCCTCGGTCATGATGTTCAAGGTCCAGCCTGTCAGCTCGCTAGCCAGGCGCACATTCTGCCCGAGGCGACCGATGGCCTGCGCCAGCTGCTCTTCCTCTACCACCACATCCATGCTGTGCTTTTCCTCATCTACCACAATGCTACTGATCTCAGCCGGCGCCAAAGCATTGATCACAAACTGAGCGGGTTCAGGAGACCACAATATGATATCCACCCGTTCCCCGGCGAGTTCAGAGGTCACTGCCTGAACGCGCGAACCGCGCATACCAACACAAGTTCCAATTGGATCGATACGCTGGTCGTTTGATTTAACTGCAATCTTTGCGCGCACACCTGGATCTCTCGCAGCCGATTTGATTTCCAGCAACCCATCCTCAATTTCAGGAACTTCCAGATCAAAGAGCTTCACCAGAAACTCTGGCGCAATGCGTGACAAAATCAATTGTGGGCCGCGACCTGCTCGGTCAACTCGGGACAGATATGCCCGCACACGGTCGCCAATCCGCAGATTTTCCTTGGGGATCATCTGGTCACGCGGCAGCAAAGCTTCAATCCGCCCCGACTCGATAATGGCGTTACCACGCTCCATCCGCTTGATGGTTCCGGTTACAAGATATTCCTTGCGTTCCAGGAAGTCGTTCAGGATCTGTTCACGCTCAGCTTCACGAATTTTCTGCAAGATCACCTGCTTGGCGGCCTGTGCACCAATACGGCCAAACTCGACCGGCTCAAGCGGTTCCTCGATATAGTCATCCAGTTCAACTTCAGGATTGCGCTCTTTTGCATCAGTCAGGCCAATCTGACGCTCCGGGAACTCCACGGCATCATCCGGAACCACGTGCCAGAGGCGAACAGAAGAATACTCACCGGTATCGCGATCAAGGTCGACGCGCACATCCACATCCTCATGAAAACGCTTTTTTGTCGCGGAGGCCAACGCCAATTCCAGCGCAGCAAAAATCACATCCTTAGAGACGTTCTTCTCCCGCGACATCACATCCACGACCAGCAAAATTTCACGACTCATACTACCTCCGGCTATATATTCGGTATTAAACGTGCCTTGTCTATATTGGCAATATTCAGCGCCAACAGCGTGCCATCCACTTCCAGTTGCAGCACACCATCCTTAACCCCGCGCAAAACACCCGCATAATTCTTCCTGCCGGCAAGCGCAACCCGCAATTTAATCTGCGCGCGATCACCGTCAAAACGAATGAAATCCGCTTCCTTCTTCAAAACCCTGTCCAATCCGGGAGAAGATACCTCCAGTCGGTCATAGTCGTAATCCATCTCGACCGCCAACAATCGCGACAGATGATTGCTCACGAAAGCGCAATCATCGACGCTGATTCCGGCCGGCTTATCGATAAACAAACGAAGGGACTTGCCTCGCTGCGACACTTCGAGGTCTACAAACTCATACCCCAGACCGGTTACCGTGGATTCCAGCAAACCGTATAAATCCATATCTCCGCCACAAATAAAAAATGGGCTGACAGCCCATATACGATTTGCACATTATAGCAAATATTCAGTATGAATGAAACATCAACCGGCAAGCGGCTTCTAATTTTGCTCTATAAAAACAAAACCCCCTGCAGCGATTGCTGAGGGGGTCTGTCTGATAAGGAGCCTGGCGGTGACCTACTTTCACATGGGTAATCCACACTATCATCGGCGCACGTTCGTTTCACTTCTGAGTTCGGGAT
>NZ_DATKTK010000020.1:0-40664 GCF_035531155.1 Sulfuricella sp.
AAACCCCATCCGGAGCAAGACCAAATAGGCAGGCGTTGAGGCGGCTCGTCGAGCCTGCGGGTAGGTTGCTTGAGTTCACGGGTAACCGTGCGCCTAGAGGAATGACTGTCCACGACAGAACCCGGCTTATCGGCCAGCTTCACCCCAATCAAAATAAGTGCCTTTCACCATTGCCCCTTCTCCCTCCGGGAGAAGGTTGGATGAGGGTTGCTTCCCTCCTTGCTCCACCCTTCACTCCACACCTCAAAGTCCTAATAATTTACTTTCGGTATTTTACGTATCTATTTGCTTTTTAAGCATATTGGTTTTTTGATGAATTGTTAATTAACTCGTTGTCACAAAAGAGAAAAACCCGAAGTTTAGCTTGACCCTCCGCTTTTTTTTGCCTATAGTGCAAAAAAGTGGTGAGAAGTGGGGATTTGTGGGAGCCTGCTTCGCCAATATGAATCTAAAGGGGGCGTCATGTTTCGCGGTGCAACAGCTTTGAATCTCGATGCGAAAGGACGCCTGGCAGTGCCAAGCAAGCATCGTGACGCGCTGCTGGTCCAGTCCGCCGGGCGGCTGGTAATGACCGCACACCCCCATCGCTGTGTGCTGCTCTATCCTCAGCCTGCCTGGCTGCCCATCGAAGAAAAAATCAATTCATTGCCGAGTTTCGATCCCGTGTCGAGTTCCTGGAAGCGCCTGCTGTTAGGCCATGCCGAGGAGCTGGAACTGGACGCATCCGGCCGCCTGCTGGTTTCCCCCGTGCTGCGTCAACTTGCCGGACTGGAGAAAGAAGCCATGCTGATCGGCCAGGGCGGATATTTCGAGCTGTGGAGCATGGAGGGCTGGCGTGCCCAGATGGAGCAGGCGCTGTCTCCCGACAATGCCATTCCGACCGCGCTGGAAAACTTCTCGCTGTGAGCGAGGGATTTCGCCACAAGACGGTTCTGCTGGACGAGGCGGTCGACAGTCTGAACATCCGGCCGGACGGGGTCTACGTGGACTGCACCTTCGGCCGTGGCGGCCACAGCCGGCTGATCCTGGAAAAGCTGGGCGAGCGGGGCCGGTTGATCGCATTGGACAGGGATTTGGCCGGTGTGGAAGAGGCCCGAAAAATAACCGACCCGCGCTTCCAGATCGTGCACAGCAGCTTCAGCCGCTTGCGCGATGTGTTGAAGGAACTGGGGGTGGCGCACGTCGATGGGGTTTTGCTTGACCTGGGGATTTCATCCCCGCAGATCGACGAAGCGGCACGCGGCTTCAGTTTTCGTTTTGATGGGCCGCTCGATATGCGCATGGACACGAGCCATGGACAAACCGCTGCGGAATGGTTGGCTGACGTAACTGAACAACAACTCGGGGAGGTGATAAAAAATTATGGTGAAGAACGGTATGCTAAACAGATTGCAAGAGCGATTGTTGCGGCTCGATCGGGGGAGCCTATCGTTACCACTCGCCAACTTTCCCAGATCGTGGCAAAGGCCTTCAAAAGCCGCGAGCCACATCAAGACCCGGCGACGCGCACCTTTCAAGCTATACGGATTTACCTCAATCAGGAGCTTGAGGAGTTGTCGCTAGTGTTACCTCAGTGCGTCGAGGTTCTGGCGCCGTTCGGCCGCCTCGTAGTCATCAGCTTTCATTCCCTCGAAGATCGTGTCGTCAAGCGCTTCATGCGTGATGGCGCGCAACCGTCTGTTTATCCGGCCAGGCTGCCGTTGCGCGCTGCGCAGCTACCGGCGCCGCGTTTGCGCCTGGTGGGCAAGGCCGCTCGACCTTCCGAGGCGGAAGTCTCCGCCAACCCGCGCTCGCGTAGCGCGACGATGCGCGTGGCTGAGCGTACGGAGGCAGCGGCATGAGCAGGGAGCAGTGCCTTCCGCAGGAAGGTGCGACCAGCCACGATTGCCCCACAAGGGGACTCCGACCCGCTGCGAGCCATGAAACCGGCTCGTGCGGGATCGTATGCAGCCGGGCGCTGACATACAGTCTTGCTGGTTCGTGCTGTCCGTTTGAGGGGGCGCCATGATCAAGCTCAACTTGCTGCTGGTGCTGGTTTTGGTGATGTGCGCGCTGGGGATTGTTACCGCCCAGCACAAGGCGCGCAAGATTTTCATCGAGCTGCAGCAGGAGCAGGAGCTGGCGAAAAAGATGGAAGTGGAGTGGGGGCAGCTACAGCTGGAGCAAAGCACCTGGGCGATGCACACCCGTATCGAGAAAATCGCAACTGCCTACCTGCAGATGCAGGTGCCTGACGCCTCGCGCATTCAGGTGGTGCCGCCGGCGACTAACAAGGCGGTGCGGCCATGAGCTACGGGCTGAACGGGGCTACGCGCGGACGCAGCGTGCCGATGCTGAAGCTGCCGACCGGGCGTGCGCGCATCCTGATCTGGCTGCTGCTGGCGTGGTTTCTGGCCTTGATTGTGCGAGCCCTTTACCTGCAGGGTCTGAACAACGACTTCCTGCGGCAGAAGGGCGACGCGCGCTACAGTCGGGTGATCGAACTGACTGCGCACCGCGGCATGATCACCGACCGCAACGGCGAACCGCTGGCGATCAGCACGCCGGTGGAGTCGGTGTGGGTCAGCCCGAAGGATTTTGAGATCACGCCGGAACGTATCCGTCAGTTGAGCAAGATTCTGGAAATGAGCGAAAGCGATGTGAAGAGCCGCTTCACTCACAGCCAGCGCGATTTCATCTACCTCAAGCGCCAGGTGCCGCCGGAAACCGCGGCGCGGGTGATGCAGGTCGATGCGCCGGGCGTGTTCCTGCAGCGCGAATATCGTCGCTATTACCCTGCAGGGGATGTGGTGGCCCATCTGCTCGGCTTTACCGGCGTCGACGACAACGGCCAGGAAGGGCTAGAACTGACCTACCAGGACTGGCTCGCCGGCAAACCGGGCAGCCGCCACGTGATCAAGGATCGCCTCGGACGCATCGTCGAGGACGTGGAAAGCATTCGCGCTCCGCAGGACGGTCACGACCTGGCGCTCAGCATCGACCGCAAGATCCAGTACCTGGCCTATCGCGAGTTGAAAGCGGCAGTCACCGAACACAAGGCCAAGGCCGGCGCGATCGTGGTGCTCGACGCGAAAACCGGCGAAATCCTGGCGCTGGCCAACCTGCCTGCCTACAACCCCAACAACCGTGCCAAGCTGAATCGCAACAGCACGCGCAACCGCGCGGTAACCGACACCTTCGAGCCGGGCTCGACGATGAAGCCGTTCACTGCCGCGGCAGTGCTGGAGTCGGGGAAATTCAAGCCTGATTCACTGGTTCAGACCGCGCCCGGCACCTTCACTATCGGTTCGGCGACAATACACGACGCCCATCCCAATGGCGTGCTGACGGTGGCGCAGGTGATCCAGAAGTCGAGCAACGTCGGCGCTGCCAAAATGGCGCTGGCACTGGAGCCGGAATACCTGTGGAATGCCTTCGACCATTTCGGGTTCGGCAAGCCGCCCCATGCGGGCTTCCCCGGCGAGGCGGCAGGCAGGCTGCGCCCCTACAAGACTTGGCGGCCGATCGAGCAGGCCACTATGGCTTACGGCCACGG
Organism: Sulfuricella sp.; assembly: GCF_035531155.1. NCBI lineage: Bacteria > Pseudomonadati > Pseudomonadota > Betaproteobacteria > Nitrosomonadales > Sulfuricellaceae > Sulfuricella > Sulfuricella sp. Next base: position 3,536 of record NZ_DATKTK010000020.1, read on the forward strand.
CATTTCCGTCAGCCTGCTGCAACTGGCGCGTTCCTATATGGTGTTTGCCGGAGACGGCGAAATCAGGCCGGTCTCCTTGCTCAAGCTGGATGCCCCGCCGACAGGGGCGAAGGTGATCGCGGCGGAAACCTCGCAAGCAGTGCGCAGCATGCTGGAACTGGTGGTGATGCCAGGCGGCACGGCGCCGCGCGCCCAAGTGATGGGCTATCGCGTGGCGGGCAAGACCGGTACGGCGCACAAGGAAGAAAATGGCCATTACTCGTCGGATCGATATATCGCTTCATTCGTCGGCCTGGCGCCGGCGTCCAATCCGCGCCTGATCGTGGCGGTGATGATCGATGAACCTTCCAATGGCCAGTATTACGGTGGCGCTGTGGCCGCACCGGTATTCAGCCAGGTGATGTCGGGCGCGCTGCGCCTGCTCTCCGTGCCGCCCGATGCGCCGACCGGCAATATCCTGCCGCCGGAAGGCACTCCCGAAGTGAAGGAGGTGGTATGAGTGCTTCGGTGAGGGGTGAGGCGTCAGGGGTGAGGGGTGGCGTGGAAGCTTCTGTCCTTACTCAACTGGGCACAGAGGTGAAGCATCTGGTTGTCGATAGCCGACAAGCCCGGCAGGGAGATACCTTCGCCGCCTACCCCGGCGAGCGGCTGGATGGGCGCAAGTTCATTGCACAGGCGGTTGCCGCCGGCGCCAATGCGGTGCTGTGGGAGCGCGAGGGGTTCGAGTGGAATGACGAATGGAAAGTGCCGAATCTTCCGGTCGAGGGTTTGCGCGACAAAATAGGCGAGATTGCCAGCCAGGTTTACGGCGAGCCGTCGCGCCAATTGCGGACGATCGGCATTACCGGCACCAACGGCAAGACTTCGTGCTGCCACTGGATTGCTCAATGCCTGACCGATCTGGGCAGAAAAACCGCCATGGTCGGCACGCTCGGCAACGGTTTTCCCGGCGTGCTGGCGCCTTCCGCCAACACCACGCCGGATGCGGTCAGTCTGCATGCGTTGTTGCGCGACTACCTGGCTGAGGGCGCGGAGTGCGTGGCGATGGAAGTGTCGTCCCATGGTCTGAATCAAGGCCGGGTCAACGGCGTGCATTTTGACATCGCCGTGCTCACCAACCTGTCGCGCGACCATCTGGATTACCACGGCGACATGGCGTCCTACGCCGCCGCCAAGGCCGGCCTGTTTGCGTGGCCGGAGCTGCAATACGCGGTGCTCAATATGGATGACCCGTTCGGCGTCGAACTGGCTGGCAGGCTCGGTTGCAGCGGCGTGCAGACGGTGGGCTACAGCCTGGAAGGGAAGCATGAGGGCTGCCGCTTTGCCGTTCTGGCGCGCGATCTGGTGGCGGATGCGGACGGCATCCGCTTCAAGGTGGTTACGCCATGGGGAACGGCACAGCTGAGCAGCAAGATGCTCGGCCGCTTCAACGCTTCCAACCTGCTGGCTGCGCTGGCGGTACTGCTGGTGAGCGGCATCGCACTGGAAGACGCGGTGCGCGAACTGGGCAAGGTTGAATCGGTTGCGGGCCGCATGCAGCGCCTGGGCGGCGAGGGCAAGCCGCTGGTGGTGGTGGACTACGCTCACACCCCGGATGCGCTGGAAAAGGTACTTGGCACCCTGCGCGAAATCATGGGCGGCAAAAACAAGTTGATTTGCGTGTTCGGCTGCGGCGGCGAGCGCGACCGCGGCAAGCGCCCGCTGATGGGCGAGGTGGCATCGCGTCTCGCGGACAGCGTGATCGTGACCAGCGACAACCCGCGCGGCGAGGATGCCCACGCCATCATCGACGAAATCATCGCCGGCATGGGTGCCAACTACCATGTGATCGATGACCGCGCTGCCGCCATAGACGCCGCAGTGCGCGGGGCGCAGCTGGATGACGTGGTGCTGATCGCCGGCAAGGGTCACGAGGATTACCAGGAAATCAAGGGCGTGAAACTGCCCTTTGCCGATGCCGAGGTGGCTCGGCAAGTCTTGTCCCAAATCGGGACTCCGACTTTAGCGATGCGCTGAAGCGCATGAAAGATCGTATGCAAGGATATGCAACATGTTAAGTCTGAGTGCAGCAGCCAAGGCCCTGAACGCTGAAACCAGCGGTGCGGATGTGACGTTCTCCGGTGTCACCACCGACAGTCGTGCGGTGGCTGCCGGTGATTTGTTTGTGGCGCTGAAGGGTGAGCGTTTCGATGGCCATAATTACGTCAAACAGGTAATGGAACAGGGCGCAGTCGCAGCGCTGGTGGAGCGGCGCGACCCGTCCTGGGGCGATTTCCCGCTGCTGGTTGTCAAGGATGCGCGCCTTGCTCTGGGTGAACTGGCCGGTCACTGGCGCAGCCGATTCACCATTCCCGTGGTGGCACTTACTGGCAGCAGCGGCAAGACCACGGTGAAGGAAATGATCGCCGCGATCCTGCGGGCTCAGGTTGGCGCGGACGACCAAGTGCTTGCGACCAAGGGTAACCTGAATAACGACATCGGCATGCCGCTGACGCTGCTCGAATTGCGCGATACCCATCGCTACGCCGTGATCGAGATGGGCATGAACCATCCGGGTGAGATCGCACATCTGTCCATGATCGCCAGGCCCGATGTGGCGCTGATCATCAATGCCCAGGCCGCCCATCTGGCAGGTTTGGGCACGGTGGAGGCGGTGGCTCGCGCCAAGGGAGAGATTTTCGAGGGTTTGGCCGCTAACGGCACCGCCGTGATCAACGCCGACGACCCGCATGCGGCACTGTGGCAGGAACTGGCCGGGGCTCATCGCGCCATTCGCTTCGGCCTCGAGCAGTCAGCAGAAGTGTCGGCCAGCTTCAAATTGCAGCCCTTCGGCAGCGAAATCGAGATGACCACGCCCACCGGTAAATTTGCCGTCGCATTGCCGGTGCCGGGCGAGCACAACGTGCGCAACGCCCTGGCGGCAGCTGCCGTGACTCAGGCCCTGGGGGTCGATAACGCAATCGTTGCCGAAGGCCTGGCAAAGGTTTCCAGCGTCAAGGGCCGGCTGCAGAAAAATCCCTGCCTGCATGGCGCCACCCTGATCGACGATACCTACAACGCCAATCCCGGCTCGGTGCGGGCGGCGATCGCCGTGCTCGCCGGCTTGCCGGGCAAGAAGGTGCTGGTGCTCGGCGACATGGGCGAACTGGGCGAAAACGCGCGTGCGCTGCATGCCGAAATTGGCGCGGCGGCGAAGGCGGCCGGGATCGACTGGCTGCTCACCCTGGGCGATCTGAGTGCCGCAGCTGCACAGGCTTTCGGCGCGGGCGGACGGCATTTCGAATATATCGAGGACCTGCTGCACGATATCGAAAACCTGCTGGCGCCGGATGTGACGGTACTGGTGAAAGGGTCGCGTTTCATGCAGATGGAGCGGGTGGTTAAAAGCTTTGAGGTAAGGGGTGATGAGTAAGTGGTATGAGGCATTGGCGAGCATCGCGCGAGGTGTTTCACTCATTGCCCATCCCTCATTACCCTTCACCATCAAGAGGGAGAAGACATGCTGCTCGCACTGACCCAGTGGCTGGGGCACGACATTCGCGCCTTCAACGTGTTTGGTTACATCACGCTGCGTGCGGTGCTGGCGATGCTGACCGCGCTGATGATCTCGTTCATCATCGGTCCGACCATGATCCGCAAGCTCACCGCCTACAAGATCGGCCAGTCGGTGCGCGACGACGGCCCGCAGACGCACCTGGTCAAGGCGGGAACGCCGACCATGGGGGGTGCGCTGATCCTGGTTGCGATGGCAATTTCCACCCTGCTCTGGGCGGACCTGAGAAACCCTTATGTCTGGGTAGTGCTGGCCACCACGTTGGGATTCGGTGCAATCGGCTGGGTCGATGACTGGCGCAAGGTGGTGCATCGCAATCCCAAGGGGCTGTCGGCCAAGGCCAAGTATTTCTGGCAGTCGCTGATCGGTGCCGGTGTTGCCGTGTTCCTTGCCATGACTGCCACGCTGCCGGCCCATACCGAACTGATCGTGCCCTTCTTCAAGCTGCTGACGATTCCTCTCGGCGGAGTGGGCTTCGTCGTGCTGACCTATTTCGTCATCGTCGGCAGCAGCAACGCGGTCAACCTCACCGACGGGTTGGACGGCCTGGCGATCATGCCGACGGTGATGGTGGCGGGTGCGCTGGCGCTATTCGCCTACGTTGCCGGTCACTTCGTTTTTTCGCGTTACCTCGGTGTTCCTTACGTGCCCGGCGCCGGTGAATTGGCCGTGTTCTGCACCGCCCTGGCCGGAGCCGGCCTGGGTTTTCTCTGGTTCAATGCCTACCCCGCCGAAGTGTTCATGGGCGATGTGGGCGCGCTGGCGCTGGGTGCGGCGATCGGCGTGGTGGCGGTGATCGTGCGGCAGGAGATCGTCCTGTTCGTGATGGGCGGGGTGTTCGTGGTGGAAACCCTGTCGGTGGTGCTCCAGGTGGGGTCGTTCAAACTCACCGGCAAGCGCATCTTCCGCATGGCGCCGCTGCATCACCATTATGAGTTGAAGGGCTGGAAAGAGAATCAGGTTGTGGTTCGCTTCTGGATCATATCGATGATGCTGGTACTGGTTGGGCTTTCGACGTTGAAGTTGAGATGAAAGTGAATAACCGCAAAGACGCAGAGACGCAAAGAAATTCAAAGTCTTCACACCTTTGCGCCTTTGCGTCTTTGCGGTTAAGAAAAAAATGATAAACCTAGAACATAAAAAAGTGCTGGTGGTGGGGCTGGGCGACACCGGCCTCTCCATGGCGCGCTGGCTGGATGCGAGAGGCGCGGTGGTGGCTGTCGCCGACTCGCGCGACCATCCGCCCCATGCCGCACACCTTCAGGCTGAACTGCCTGGTGTGCCGCTGTTCACCGGCAAGCTCAGGGAAGAGGTCTTTCGCAATGCCGACCTGCTTGCGGTCAGTCCGGGCGTTTCCTTGCGCGAACCGGCTGTTGCCGATGCGCTGGCGCACGGCGTGGAGGTGGTCGGGGATATCGAGTTATTCGCCCAGGCGCTCAGCACTCAGGATTTGACGCTCAGGACCCAGGTGATCGCCATCACCGGCGCCAACGGCAAGAGCACGGTGACCGAGATGGTCGGTGCGATGTGCAGGAAGGCCGGCCTGCATACGGTAGTGGCGGGAAACATCGGCCTGCCGGTGCTGGATGCATTGAGCGATCTGGATCGGCGCGGCGAGACTGCCGACGTGTTCGTGATCGAACTCTCCAGTTTCCAACTGGAAACCACGCACACCCTGCATCCGGCTGTAGCAACCGTGCTCAACGTGACCGAAGACCACATGGACCGCTACCGCGACATGGATGAGTACGCCGCAGCCAAGGCGCGCATTTTTGCCGGCAACGGCGTCCAGGTACTGAACCGGGAAGACCGCTACAGCTTGGCGATGGCGAAGCCCGATCGCAGGGTGATGACATTTGGCCTGGACGCGCCACAAAAACCCGAGGACTGGGGGGTGCAGGAAGGCGAGAACGGTCCATGGCTGGCGCAGGGCGGGAACCGGCTGATGTCGGTAGCCGATCTGCCGCTTGCCGGCTTGCACAACGCCGCCAATGCGCTGGCTGCTCTGGCCTTGTGCCGCGCCATCGACCTGCCGATCCAGCCCCTGCTCGAGGCGCTGCGCGAATTCAAGGGGCTGCCGCACCGGGTGGAGAAAGTGGCGGAGATTCATGGGGTTACTTTCTATGACGATTCCAAGGGAACCAATGTAGGGGCCACGGTGGCGGCGCTCAACGGCATGCCGTGCAAAGTGGTGCTGATTGCCGGCGGCGATGGCAAGGGCCAGGATTTCAGCCCGCTAGCACCGGCGGTGTCTGCCCATGCCCGTGCCGTCGTGCTGATTGGCCGCGACGGCCCAATAATCGGCGCTGCCCTGGCTGGCTGTGGCGTGCCTCTGCTCACCGCGGCGAACATGGAGGAGGCGGTGATCCTGGGGTTTGAGCAGGCCCAGTCGGGTGATGCGGTGCTGCTGTCGCCGGCCTGCGCCAGTTTCGACATGTTCCGCAACTACGAACATCGCGCCCAGGTATTCATCGCCGCAGTCAAAAAACTGGAGGGGGACGAAGCATGAACTCCTATTCGCCAGTAGCCGCCCAGCACGCCAGACCTGACTACGACCGCACTTTGCTGTGGCTGGCGATCCTGCTGCTCGGCTTCGGGCTGGTGATGGTGTATTCGTCCTCGATCGCCATCGCCGCGGCGGATAAGCACGCCAATTTTCAGGAAAGCTATTACCTGGTGCGCCAGGCGGTTTACCTCGGTGTCGGCACCCTGTTCGGCCTGTTTGCCTTCCAGGTGCCGAACAAGGTGTTGCAGGAAATCGCGCCCTATTTGTTCCTTTCCGGCCTGGTGCTGCTGGTGCTGGTGCTGATTCCCGGCATCGGCCGCGAGGTCAACGGCAGCCGGCGCTGGCTGTCGCTGTTGGTGATCAATTTGCAGCCGTCCGAGTTCATGAAGCTGTTCGCAGTGCTCTACGCCGCCGATTACACGGTGCGTAAGGCGGCTTACATGGACAACATCAAGAAGGGCTTCATGCCGATGTTCATGGTGATGCTGCTGGTCGGCGGCCTGCTGCTGCGCGAACCGGACTTCGGCGCCTTTGCCGTGATCACCAGCATCGCCATGGCGATTCTGTTCCTCGGCGGCATGAACTGGCGGCTGTTCGCCGGACTCATCGCCATGCTGCTGATAGGCTTCCTGGTACTGATCTGGACCTCGCCCTACCGCATGCAGCGCATTATCGGCTTCATGGACCCCTGGGCCGACCCCTTCGGCAAGGGCTACCAGCTTTCCCACGCGCTGATCGCCTTCGGCCGCGGCGAATGGTACGGCGTCGGTCTGGGCGCGAGTGTCGAAAAACTGTTCTATCTGCCGGAAGCGCACACCGACTTCCTGCTCGCTGTGATCGCCGAAGAGCTCGGGTTCGCCGGCGTGGCAGTGGTGATCCTGCTGTTTGTCTGGCTGACTGTCCGTGCTTTCTCCATCGGCCGCCAGGCGGCCGGGATCGACCGTCATTTTGCCGCACTGGTGGCCTATGGCATCGGCATCTGGCTGGCGGTGCAGGCGATCATCAACATGGGCGTGAACATGGGCCTGTTGCCGACCAAGGGCCTGACCCTGCCCCTGCTGTCATTCGGCGGCAGCGGAATCGCCGCAAATTGCACCGCGATCGGAGTGCTGCTGCGGGTGGATTGGGAGAACCGGCAGGTTATGAAGGGGTACTCCGTATGAGTAATGGGTCAGGGGTGATGAGTGATGAAAGGCGCATCGGTGTTGATCCATCGCCCATCGCCCATCACCCATCACGCACCATCCTGATCATGGCGGGCGGCACCGGTGGGCATGTGTTCCCGGCCCTGGCCGTGGCCGACTACCTGCGGCAGAAGGATTGGAAAGTGGTGTGGCTGGGCACCCGCGCCGGCATGGAAGCGCGGTTGGTGCCGGAAAAAGGTTACGAAATGGCCTGGGTCAAGTTCGCCGGCATGCGCGGCAAGGGCGTGCTGCGCTGGGCGGCACTGCCGCTCATGCTGCTGTTGGCGATGTGGCAGAGCGCGGCGGCGATTTTGCGCGTCCGCCCCGATGTGGTGCTCGGCATGGGCGGTTTCACGGCTTTTCCCGGTGGCCTGATGGCTTCCCTGCTGGTCAAGCCCCTGGTGATCCACGAGCAGAACTCGGTGGCCGGTCTGACCAACCGGGTGCTGGCCTGCCTCGCCGATCGTGTCCTGGTGGCCTTCCCGTCGGCCTTCAATAATCCCGGCGACAAGCCGATCGGCTGTCGCAAACCGGCTTTTGGCTGGTGTGGCAACCCGGTGCGCGCCGATATCGCCGCCCTGCCTGCACCGGAACAACGGCTGGCCGGCCGTCAGGGCAAGCTGCGCTTGCTGGTGGTGGGCGGCAGCCTGGGTGCGGCGGCGTTGAACGATGCGGTGCCGCAAGCGCTGGCGCTGATCGCAGAAGCCGACCGCCCCGAGGTAATCCATCAGTCCGGCGCCAGGAACCTGGATAAGCTCAGTGCCAACTATGCCGCTGCCGGCGTCGCCGCCGACGCCCGCGCTTTCATCGACGACATGGCCCAGATGTATGCCTGGTGCGACGTGATCGTGTGCCGGGCGGGCGCGCTGACCCTGGCCGAAGTGACTGCCGCCGGTGTGGCCAGCGTGCTGGTGCCTTATCCGCACGCGGTGGACGATCACCAGACCGGCAACGCCCGCTTCCTGAGCGAGAATGGCGCGGCGGTGCTGCTGCCACAGCAGGACCTGACCCCAGCGGGGCTGGCTGATTTGTTAACGGGTTTCAGCCGCGAAAAGCTGCTGGCGATGGCGCAGGCGGCGAAAAAATTGGCCAAGCCAGAAGCCACGGCGGACGTGGCGAGGGTGTGCATGGAGCTGGCGAAATGAATATTTACTTGAACCGCAGAGACGCGGAGGCGCAGAGGATTCTCATGAGGAAAGGATTTTATCCGCGTCTCCGCGCCTCTGCGGTGAAAGGTTTATAGATGAAACATAAAGTCAAACACGTTCATTTCGTAGGCATCGGCGGCGTTGGTATGAGCGGAATCGCCGAAGTACTGCTCAATCTGGGTTACGAGGTGAGCGGTTCCGATCTGGGCGACAACGTCGCCACGCGCCGGCTGAAGAGTCTGGGTGCGCAGGTGTATCAGGGCCACGCCACCGAGAATCTGGAGCGCGCCGATGTGGTGGTGATCTCCACCGCGGTCCAGGCCGACAACCCGGAAGTCGCGGCAGCGCGGGAGCGCAACATCCCGGTGGTGCCGCGCGCCATGATGCTGGCGGAGCTGATGCGCTTCAAGCAGGGCATTGCGGTGGCCGGTACCCACGGCAAGACCACGACCACCAGCCTGATCGCCAGCATACTCGGCGAGGCGGGCATGGACCCGACCTTCGTGATTGGCGGCAAGCTGGAGGCGGCCGGCGCCAATGCGCGGCTGGGCCAGGGCGAATTCATCGTCGCCGAGGCGGACGAGTCCGATGCCTCCTTCCTCTACCTGACTCCGGTGATGGCAGTGGTGACGAACATCGACGCCGACCACATGGAAACCTACGGCCACGATTTCGGCAGGCTGAAGCAGGCCTTTGTCGATTTCATCCAGCGCCTGCCGTTCTACGGCATGGCGGTGCTGTGCGCCGACGACGCCAACGTGCGCGAGATCATGCCGCGCATCACCAAGCAGGTAACCACCTACGGCGTGTCGGAAACGGCGCAGGTGCGCGCTACCGACATCAGCCATTGCGGTGGCCAGATGTGCTTCAAGGTGCAGCGCGCCGGCCAGCCGGAACTGGCGGTCAGGCTCAATTTTCCCGGCCAGCACAACGTCCTGAATGCGCTGGCGGCGATCGCAGTAGCGATGGAAGTGGGCGCGCCGGATGCGGCCATCGTCAAGGGATTGGCCGAATTCCGCGGCGTCGGCAGGCGTTTCGAACGGTATGGCGAGGTTTTCCTGCCGGGCGGCGGCAGCTTCACCCTGATCGACGATTACGGTCACCACCCGGTGGAAATGGCGGCAACGCTGGCGGCTGCGCGCGGCGCCTTCCCGGGCCGGCGGCTGGTGTTGGCATTCCAGCCGCACCGTTACACCCGCACTCGCGATTTGTTCGAGGATTTCGTCAGGGTGCTGTCTACCGTCGACGCCCTGCTGCTGACCGAAGTCTACCCGGCCGGCGAAGTGCCGATCGTGGCCGCAGACGGTAGAGCATTGGCGCGTGCCATCCGAGTAGTGGGCAAGGTCGAACCGATTTTCGTGGAAACGGTGGCGGAACTGCCGCAAGAAATTCTGAATGTGGTGCGTGACGGCGATGTGGTGCTGACCATGGGGGCCGGCTCGATCGGCCAGATACCAGGCCAGCTGGCGCGGGGCGGTGCGTGAACGGTGAGGAGGACAAGGACATGAATACGGCATTGGCGCTTGCGCCTCAAAAGTTGCGTGGCATGTTGAAGTACAACGAGCCGATGAGCAAGCACACCAGCTGGCGCGTCGGCGGGCCGGCTGAGCGTTTTTATATTCCGGCGGATATCGCCGATTTGTCGCAGTTTTTGCAGGGGCTGGCGGCTGACGAGCCGGTGTACTTCATCGGCCTGGGCAGCAATTTGCTGGTGCGCGACGGCGGGGTGCGCGGCACGGTGGTGCTTTTGCACAGTGCACTCAACCAGATCACGCTTTGGTACGAAAAGCCGGGCGCGCCGGCCGGTGTTTACGCCGAGGCGGGCGTGGCCAGTCCCAAGGTGGCGCGATTTGCAGCCCTGAACGGTTTCGAGGGTGCCGAGTTTCTCGCCGGCATTCCCGGCACGGTGGGCGGTGCGCTGGCGATGAATGCCGGCTGCTACGGCGCCGAAACCTGGCAACACGTGACCGAAGTGCTGACCATCGACTGTTTCGGCGAGTTGCGCCGCCGCACACCGCAGGATTTCGATATTGGCTACCGCCACGTGGCGCTCCAGGCGGGGATCGGCAGCGAGTGGTTCGTCGCCTCCTGGTTCGCTTTCAAGCACGGCAACGGTGAGGAATCGCGGAAAAAGATCAAGGGCCTGCTGGAAAAGCGGGTGGCGAGCCAGCCGATCGGCACGCCCAATGCCGGCTCGGTGTTCCGTAACCCGCCCGGCGATCATGCGGCGCGGCTGATCGAGGCGTGCGGCCTGAAGGGAACGACGATCGGCGGGGCGATGGTGTCGCCCAAGCACGCCAATTTCATCGTCAACGCCGGCGGAGCCACGGCGGCGGACATCGAGGCGCTGATCGCCAGGGTGCGGCAAACGGTCAAGGAGCAGCACGGCGTGGAATTGGTCACGGAAGTGCGGGTTATTGGAGAAGCAAAATAATGTTTTCACCGCAAAGGACGCAAAGTAACGCGAAGGAAACCCCTTGCTTTGCTTTCCTTTGCGCCCATCGCGTCCTTTGCGGTGAAGAAAAGGTTTTCGAATAATGCAAACACACAATTTTGGAAAAGTCGCAGTGCTGCTGGGCGGAAAATCCGCCGAGCGCGAGGTGTCGCTGAAGAGCGGCAATGCGGTACTGGCTGCGCTGAAGCGCAGCGGCGTCGATGCGCATGCGTTCGACCCGGCCGAGCGGGAGCTGGGTGAGCTGAAGCGGGATGGCTTCGAACGTGTCTTTATCACCCTGCATGGCGGCCAGGGCGAGGACGGTACGGTGCAGGGCGCGCTGGCCCTGCTGGGCATTCCCTATACCGGCAGCGGTGTGCTGGCGTCTGCCCTGGCGATGGACAAATGGCGCAGCAAGCTGGTTTGGCAGGCGGCGGGGTTGCCGGTTCCCGCCTACGAGCTGCTCGATGCCGGCAGCGATTTTACGGCGGTCGCCGCGCGCCTCGGCTTGCCGTTGTTCGTCAAGCCGGCTAACGAAGGCTCCAGCGTCGGCATCAGCAAGGTGAAGACAGTCGCAGATCTGCGTGCCGCTTACGAATTGGCGGCGCGCTACGACGATCTGGTGATTGCCGAACAGTTCGTCGGCGGCGGCGAGTACACCGTCGCGATCCTCGGCGAAGAAGCGCTGCCGGTGATCAAGATTGAGCCGGCCAACGAGTTCTACGATTACGAGGCGAAATACCTGCGCGACGACACTCGCTACCTTTGCCCGTGCGGGCTGACGGCAGAACAGGAGAGCGAAATCCAGCGTCTGGCAAAGCGGGGCTACGCGGTGATCGGCGGCGCCGGTTGGGGGCGGGTGGATTTCCTGCTCGACGCGGCGGGCAAGCCGTACCTGCTGGAAGCCAACACCTCGCCCGGAATGACCGACCATAGCCTGGTGCCGATGGCGGCGCAGGCAGCGGGCCTGAGCTTTGAAGATTTGGTGATCAAGGTTCTTGAGCTGGCTAGCGCGGGATGAGCGCCATGAACTCTGCACTCAGGAACTGGAACTGAACCGTGTGGGATAAAACGCAGATGACCTTGTGGCTGGCAAACATGCTTTACGCCCTGGCGGCAGTGCTGCTGGTGTATGCCGTGCTGTTCATGGTGGTGCATCTGCCGGTGTTTCCGCTGCGCAAGGTGGACGTCAAGGGAGAGTTGCAGCACGTCAACCGCGAGCAGGTGAAGTTCATCGTTGCACGCGAGATGAGGGGGAACTTCTTTACCCTCGATCTGAACCGTACCCGCGCGGCGTTCGAGAAGCTGCCCTGGGTGCGCAACGTGAACGTGAGGCGGCGCTGGCCGGACAGGCTGGAAGTGGCGATCGAGGAGCATGTGGTACTGGCGCGTTGGGGCAGTTCGGCGCTGGTCAACACCCATGGCGAGCTGTTCAGGGCGGCCTCGAATGCGGTGCTGCCGGAGTTCAATGGCCCGGAAGACGCGGCCGGGGAAGTGACGGGGCATTATGAGGAATTCAGTCGGTTGCTCAAGCCGTTCAACCTGGCTTTAACCCGTATGACCCTGTCAGACCGCCGTGCGTTGCAGCTCAAGCTGAATAATGGGCTGGTAGTGGAATTGGGCAGGGACAAGGTGCGCGAGCGTCTGGAGAAATTCGTCGGGGTGTACGACCAGACCGTCGCCAAGCTCCCGAAATCCGTTGCTTACGCCGACCTGCGCTATCCCAACGGGTTCGTGGTGCGCTACCCGGAGATTGCTTCAAAGCCAGCGAAGAAGGCGCAGCCGGCAACAAGGCCGGGTCAGGAAAGTTCGAAGAAAAAAGTCGGGTGGCGGCGTGATGTCAATTATCTGGCAACCGCCGCTTGACATGGGAGACAAGGGATGAGCAAGGCTAAAGAGCAAAAAAATCTGATCGTGGGGCTGGACATCGGCACCTCGAAAATCGTCGCCATCGTCGCGGAGATCCTGCCGGAAGGGCGGCTGGAGGTCATCGGCATGGGGCAGACGCCGTCGCGCGGTTTGAAGAAGGGCGTGGTGGTGAATATCGAGTCCACCGTCAACGCCATCCAGCGCGCGCTGGAGGAAGCCGAGCTGATGGCCGATTGCAAGATCCGCGAGGTCTACACCGGCATCGCCGGCAGCCATATCAGGAGCATCAACTCGCATGGCATGGTGGCGATCAAGGACAAGGAAGTGGGTCAGAGCGACGTCGACCGGGTGATCGAAACGGCGCGCGCTGTGATCATCCCGACCGACCAGCAGGTGCTGCACATCCTTACCCAGGAATTCATCATCGACGGGCAGGAAGACGTGCGCGAGCCGCTCGGCATGAGCGGGGTAAAGCTGGAGGTCAAGGTGCATATCGTCACCGGCGCGATCAGCGCAGCCCAGAACATCATCAAGTGCGTGCGCCGCTGCGGTCTGGAAGTGCGCGACCTGATCCTGCAGCCGCTGGCATCCAGCATGGCTGTGCTGTCGGAGGATGAAAAAGACCTGGGCGTATGCCTGGTGGATATCGGCGGCGGCACCACCGATATCGCGGTATTCACCGGCGGCGCGATTCGCCACACCTCGGTGATCCCGATCGCCGGCGACCAGATCACCAACGATGTGGCCATGGCGCTCAGGACGCCGACGGCGGACGCCGAGGATCTGAAGGTGAAATACGGCTGCGCCCTGCGCCAGCTGGCCGACGCGAAGCAAATGATCGAGGTGCTCGGCGTCGGCGACCGGCCTGCGCGCCAGTTATCCCGCCAGACTCTGGCCGAGGTAATCGAGCCGCGCGTCGAGGAACTGTACAGCCTGGTGCAGGCGGAATTGCGCCGCAGCGGTTTCGAGGAACTGCTTTCTTCCGGAATCGTCATCACCGGCGGCAGCAGCGCCATGGAGGGCATGGCGGAGCTGGGCGAGGAGGTGTTCCACATGCCGGTGCGGCTGGGGATGCCGCAGTACGTGGGCGGGCTGGCTGAGGTGGTGCGCAATCCGCGCTTCGCTACCGGCGTCGGCCTGTTGCTCGCAGGGATGGATCAACACCAGCGTCATCATCTGGCCACGATGCAGAACGGCTCGATGACACAGATTTTTAATCGGATGAAGAGTTGGTTTCAGGGGAACTTCTAATTTTTTGGTTTTTTGAACTTTGGGTGTAACAAAAAAGGAGGCAGGCATGTTTGAGATCATGGACACACAAACACAGGAAGCGGTAATCAAGGTGATCGGCGTGGGCGGCTGCGGCGGCAATGCGGTGGATCACATGATCGCCAGTGGTCTGGGCGGCGTCGAGTTTATCTGCGTCAACACCGATGCGCAGGCGCTGAAGCGCAATCAGGCTGGCGTCACCGTGCAACTGGGCACGGCCATCACCAAGGGTCTGGGTGCGGGAGCAAATCCCGCAGTCGGGCGCGAGGCGGCGCTGGAGGATCGCGAGCGCATCGCCGAGCTGATCGACGGTGCCGACATGCTGTTCATTACCGCCGGTATGGGCGGCGGCACCGGTACCGGTGCCGCGCCGGTGGTGGCCGAAGTAGCCAAGGAACTGGGCATCCTGACCGTAGCGGTGGTGACCAAGCCGTTCGGCTTCGAGGGCAAGCGCATGAAAGTCGCGCTCGAGGGCATCGAGGCGCTGACGCAGCATGTCGATTCGCTGATCGTGATTCCCAACGACAAGCTGATGGAAGTGCTGGGCGGAAAAATCGGCTTCCGCGACGCGTTCAAGGCGGCGGATGGCGTATTGCATGGCGCGGTGGCGGGTATAGCCGAGTTGATCAAATGCACCGGCATGATCAACGTCGACTTTGCCGACGTACGCACGGTGATGTCGGAGATGGGTATGGCGATGATGGGTTCGGCCCAGGCGTCCGGCGCCGAGCGCGCCCGCATGGCAGCGGAACAGGCAGTAGCCAGCCCGCTGCTGGAGGATGTCAACCTGTCCGGCGCGCGCGGCGTGCTGGTCAATATCACCGCCAGCGATGACATGAACCTGGAGGAAGTTTACGAAGTGATGAACACCATCCGCAGCTTCACCGCCGAGGATGCAACCGTAATTTTTGGTACCGTGCTCGACAGCACACTGCGGGACGAATTGCGCGTGACAGTGGTGGCTACCGGCCTGGGTTCGCCGGTCAACCGCCAGCAAAGCAAGCCGTTAAGCATAGTGAAGACCGGTACCGACAATGAGCCGATGATGGTGGACTACACCGAATTGGAACAGCCCGCAGTGATGCGGCGCAGGCGTGATGCCCAGGTCGAGGCGATGAAACAGTCCGGCGTGGAATTGCTCGATATTCCGGCATTCTTGCGCAAGCAGGCTGACTGACCCGCGCTGAGGAGCTGAATGGCGGCGCCCACGGGGCGCGCAGGGTGTCGGTTTCGGCGTGAGGGTTGGCCTGCCACGCCCGCCGTGCTAAACTGTCGGCCCCTGACAACACCATGATGCTCATGGGAAATTTCGTGATTAGACAGCGGACACTGAAAAATATCATACGCGCCACCGGGGTGGGGCTGCATACCGGCGAGAAGGTGTACCTCACCTTGCGTCCGGCCGCGGTCGACACCGGCATCGTGTTTCGTCGCGTCGATCTGGCTGAGCCTGTGGACATCAAGGCGGAGCCGTACAGTGTCGGAGAAACCCGGTTGTCCTCGACGCTGGTGCGGGATGGCGTCAAAGTGTCTACCGTCGAGCATCTGATGTCCGCCTTTGCCGGCCTGGGCATCGACAATGCCTATGTCGACCTGTCCGCGTCGGAAGTGCCGATCATGGATGGCAGCGCCTCGCCCTTCGTGTTTCTGCTGCAGTCAGCCGGTATCGAAGAGCAGTCGGCAGCGAAGAAATTCATCCGCGTCAAAAAAACGGTGGAGGTCAGGGACGGCGACAAATGGGTGCGCTTCGATCCACATCCGGGTTTCCGGGTGAACCTCACCATCGCTTTCGATCACCCGGTATTGTC
Source organism: Sulfuricella sp. (assembly GCF_035531155.1). Taxonomy (NCBI): domain Bacteria; kingdom Pseudomonadati; phylum Pseudomonadota; class Betaproteobacteria; order Nitrosomonadales; family Sulfuricellaceae; genus Sulfuricella; species Sulfuricella sp. The sequence goes on from NZ_DATKTK010000020.1 coordinate 19,307, forward strand.
CAATTCCGGCCAGTCCGTCACGGTGGATTTTGCCGACACTTCCTACATCAAGGAAATTGCCCGTGCCCGCACCTTCGGCTTCATGCACGAGGTGGAGGCAATGCGCTCGCAGGGTCTGGCGCTGGGCGGCAGCCTCGACAATGCGATCGTGATGGACGAGTTTCGCGTTCTCAACAGTGATGGCCTGCGCTACGAGGATGAGTTCGTCAAGCACAAGGTGCTGGATGCCATCGGCGATCTTTACCTGCTCGGCCACCCGCTGATCGGCGCGTTTACCGGCTACAAATCCGGACACGCCATGAATAACCGTCTATTGCGCTGCCTGATGGCGGATGCCGAGGCGTGGGAATTCGTCAGTTTCGAGCGCCAGGAAGATGCGCCGGCCGCATTGCTACGGTTTAACAGCCTGGCTGTTTGAATCTAGAAATCGCTTCTAGGTTGAGCACTTGTTCCTACTCAGGTTATTTGTCTATCTCGGCCTGATTGCCATCGTTGTTGCCGTGGCGATGTTCCTGTTCACCCGCGATGTCCGCTACCTTCGCTTCGCCTGGCAGATTTTCAAGTTCTCCCTGATGTTCCTGCTGGTTTTCGCGATCCTGCTGATGATGGGGCGTTTAATCCTTTATCGCGTCTGAATGCCTCTGGATTAGGGTATGAAGGGCGTTTTTCAGCGGCGAATCCGCCAAGCTTCGTTCCAGTTTCTCCAGACTGCTCAAGGCGTTATGGCTCACCGTCAGGTCTTTCTGTTTTTTTTCTGGAGGCGGGGTCTCGACTTGCACGTCTACCCGAATTGCAGTAACCTCAACCCCCCGCTTTTGAATTTTTTCCAGCAGGCTGGGGACGAGCTGCCGAAGTTTGCCGGCAACCGCGCCATTGTTCGCATAGACGATCAGCGTTTGCTGGCGGACCGCGCCGACCCTGGATGCTGCGGCCAGCGGTTTGGGGGTGACTTCGTTCCAGGCCTTCTGCAAGGCCAGCAGTTTTTGCGCTTGCTGAAGGAGCCCTTGCAGGTTGGGCGCGGCGCTCAGGAATGAATGTGCTGGATGGGCGGGCATAAGAAACGAACAAACTAAAGGGAGAACTGTGAATATTATTCTAGTTTCCGGTAAGTTGGCAAAGGGAAAGACCGTGGCGTTGAGCCATGCCCAGGTGATGACCCTGGGAATGGCGCTTCTGGTTTTTCCGCTGTTGCTGGCGATGGTCTTCACCTATCTGCTGTTGTTTCATGCCGCAGACATTCCCCACCCTTACCTGCAATCCCTGGTGTTAAGCGCGCAGCGCACCGAGGCGGCGAAGAACCAGATATATTTGCGGGAGAATCTCAACGCCATGGCGGTGAAGCTTGGCCAGATGCAGGCGCATGTGCTGCGCCTCGACTCCCTGGGCGAGCGATTGGCGACGCTGACGGGCATGGGTAAACAGGAATTCAATTTTGACAAAAAGCCGGGCCAGGGTGGCGCGGAGTCCAGTCGGTCGGCGCGCGACATGACCATGAGCGAGTTTGGCCAGCAGCTTGACGGTTTAATGAAAAAACTCGATGACCGATCCGACCAGCTCGGGTTGATGGAGGCGATGCTGGTTCAGCAGCAGGCAAAGAAAGTCGCCATGCCTTCCACTCGACCGGTGACCACAGGTTGGTATTCCTCCAACTACGGCTGGCGCATCGACCCTTTTACCGGCCAGAAAGCTTTCCACGAAGGCGTGGATTTCATGGCTGATTCAGGTGCGGCTATCCTTGCGGCAGGGGGCGGCATCGTGGTTTATGCCGATACTTATGCCGGCTATGGTAATATGATTGAGATTGATCACGGCAATGGGCTGATCAGCCGTTACGCACATGCTTTAAAAGTGCTGACCAAGGTCGGTGACGTGGTGATGAAAGGGCAAAAAATCGGAGAGGTCGGCAGCACGGGGCGCTCCACCGGGCCGCACTTGCACTTTGAGGTGCGCCGCCAGGGCGCTCCACAGAATCCGGAGGATTACCTGCATCAGGGCTGACTTGGTGCTTTATGGGAGCCTCTGGAAATTCAGAGTTCGACAAGAGGCACATTTTTGAAATTGATGGCCATCGCCAGGCACGGCGCTGGCTTTTTGTTTATTTTACTTCCTGAAAATTCATGATATCCCGTCTGGTCAGAAAAATCTTTGGTAGCCGCAACGATCGGCTAATCAAGCAATACACGCAAACGGTACTAGCCATCAACGCGCTGGAACCGAAGATCGCGCCACTGTCCGATGCGGAATTGCGCGCCAAAAGTGATGAATTCAGGCAGCGTTACCAGAATGGGGAGTCCCTGGATGCACTGCTGCCGGAGGCTTTTGCTGTTGTGCGCGAGGCCGGCAAGCGCGTGCTCGAGATGCGCCACTTCGATGTGCAGCTGATCGGCGGCATGGTGCTGCATTACGGCAAGATTGCTGAAATGCGCACCGGCGAGGGCAAAACCCTGGTGTCCACCTTGCCCGCGTATCTCAATGCGCTTTCCGGCAAGGGTGTGCATGTGATTACGGTGAACGACTACCTGGCCAAGCGCGATGCCGAGTGGATGGGCCGCATCCACAATTTCCTCGGACTCACCGTCGGCGTCAACCTGTCGCAGATGGACCACGAAGAAAAACAGGCTGCCTATGCCGCCGACATTACTTACGGGACCAACAACGAATTCGGCTTCGACTACCTGCGCGACAATATGGTGTACCAGCCCACGGAGCGGGTGCAGCGCAGCCTGAATTACGCGATCGTCGACGAGGTGGATTCGATCCTGATCGACGAGGCGCGCACCCCGCTGATCATCTCCGGCCAGGCCGAGGACAACGTCGACCTGTACTACCGCATCAACGATCTGGCGCCGAAACTGGTCAAGCAGGAACAGGAAGATGGGCCGGGCGATTACAGTGTCGATGAAAAGTCGCACCAGGTGCTGCTCAGCGAAGAGGGACACGAGCACGCCGAGCAGATGTTGACGCAGGCCGGCCTGCTGCTGCCCGGCACCAGCCTGTATGATGCCGCCAACATCAGCCTGGTCCATCACCTTTATGCGGCGCTACGCGCCCATGCGCTTTACCACCGCGACCAGCACTATGTGGTGCAGGATGGTGAAGTGGTCATCGTCGACGAATTCACCGGCCGCCTGATGTCCGGACGGCGCTGGTCGGATGGCCTGCATCAGGCGGTGGAAGCGAAGGAAGGCGTGGCGATCCAGAAGGAAAACCAGACGCTGGCCTCGATCACCTTCCAGAATTACTTCCGCATGTATTTGAAGCTCTCCGGCATGACCGGCACGGCCGAAACCGAAGCTTACGAATTCCACCAGATCTATGGGCTGGAAACCGTGGTGATCCCGCCCCATCGACCGATGGTTCGCGAGGACCGGATGGACCAGGTTTTTCGCACCGCCAAGGAAAAATACCAGGCGGTGATCAACGACATCAAGGATTGTCAGGAGCGCGGCCAGCCGGTGCTGGTCGGAACGACCTCGATCGAAACTTCGGAATATATTTCCAATCTGCTGGAGAAAGAAAAACTTGCGCATCAGGTGCTCAACGCCAAGCAGCACGCGCGCGAGGCCGAGATCGTGGCGCAGGCGGGTCGGCCGCAAGCGATTACCATCGCCACCAACATGGCGGGCCGCGGCACGGATATCGTGCTGGGCGGCAGCATCGAAGGCGAATTTGAAAAGATTCGCCACGACGAGAGTCTGAGCGAAGAGGAAAAGATCAAGCGCCACGACGCGATCAAGGGCGAATGGCAACCCGTGCATGACCAGGTTCTGGCTGCGGACGGCCTGCACATCATCGGCACCGAGCGCCACGAGTCGCGTCGCGTCGACAACCAGTTGCGCGGCCGTGCAGGGCGCCAAGGCGATGCCGGCTCAAGCCGTTTCTATCTATCCTTGGAAGATCCACTGCTGCGCATTTTCGCCTCCGACCGCGTGGCGGCGATCATGGATCGCCTGAAAATGCCGGAGGGCGAGGCAATCGAGCATCCTTGGGTGACTCGCGCTATCGAGAATGCCCAGCGCAAGGTGGAGGCGCGCAACTTCGACATCCGCAAGCAGTTGCTGGAGTACGACGATGTCTCCAACGACCAGCGCAAGGTGATCTACGCCCAGCGTAACGAGTTGCTGGAGGCCGCCGACATTTCCGAAACCATCCAGGCGATGCGCGAGGATGTGGTCAACGACCACATCAGCCAGTACATCATGCCGGAAAGCATGGAAGAGCAGTGGGACGTGGCGGGGCTGGAGAAGTCGCTGCACGCCGAATGGCAGCTGGTTCTGCCGCTGCGCGAGTGGCTGGATCAGGAATCCGGTCTGGACGAACATGGCCTGCGCAAACGCATCATCGATGCAGCCAACACTCAGTACCAGCACAAGCTGGAGTCGGTCGGCGTCGAAACCATGCACCACTTCGAACGCGCAGTCATGCTGCAAAGCCTGGACACCCACTGGCGCGAGCATCTCGCGGCGCTGGACCATTTGCGTCAGGGTATCCATCTGCGCGGTTACGCCCAGAAAAATCCGAAGCAGGAATACAAGCGCGAAGCGTTCGAGCTGTTCTCCGACATGCTCGACCGCATCAAGCGCGAAGTCACCCAGATCGTGCTGACTGTGCAGATCCGCAGCGAGGAGGATGTGGAAGCGGTGGAAGCCCAACCGCAACCGTCCAATGTCCAATACCACCATGCCGATTACGACGAGGCGCTAGGCGGGGCTGACGAGGATGCAGAGGGTGAGGAGCATCATCCCTTCGTCCGTGCCGGCGACAAGGTTGGCCGCAACGATCCCTGTCCGTGCGGTTCGGGCCGGAAGTACAAGCAGTGCCATGGCAAGCTCAGCTGATCATTGAGGTTGTGGCAAGACAGAAAGGCCGGCTAGATGCCGGCCTTTCTGTTTCTTCTGCGGGCGTCGGTTAAACCTGGAAAAGCAGTTTATCCACGGATTACCAAAAGTAGGCGCCTCTAGGCGACACGGATGTACACGGATTATCAATGGGTTACATAGAGTGCGTAGCCCACCCTTCGGGTAGCTAGCGGCTCATGCTTAACCATCTGTTTTATCTGTGTTAATCTGTGTTCATCCGTGGATAATAGCGGTTTTTAGGTTAAAATGTCGCAATCGCAATGACCTTTCTGGAAGCGCCATGCCCGTCAATCTCACTCCTCCCAACCCCGATCAACTGCTGCCCGTCAAAGGCATCACCCTCGGCATCGCCGAAGCCGGTATCAAGAAGGCCAATCGCAAGGATTTGCTGGTGATGCGACTGGGCGAGCAGGCCCGGGTGGCAGGGGTGTTCACGCAGAACCGCTTCTGCGCCGCGCCGGTGACCTTGTGCAAGGCGCACCTTGCTGCGGGTAAAGGCATCCGCGCGCTGGTGGTGAACACCGGCAACGCCAACGCCGGCACTGGCGATGAGGGTTTGAATCGCGCCCGGCGGACCTGCGCCGAAGTGGCGAAGCTGCTGGGTTGCGCGGAGGAACAGGTGCTGCCTTTTTCCACCGGCGTGATCCTGGAGCCGCTGCCGGTAGAGAAGATTGTCGCCGGCCTGCCGGCGGCGATTGCCGACCTTAAGGAAAGCAACTGGTTCGACGCTGCACAGGCGATCATGACCACCGACATCGTGTCCAAGGCGGTGTCGAAGCAGATCAGGCTGGGCGCCGCGACGGTCACCCTCACCGGCATCGCCAAGGGCTCCGGCATGATCCATCCCAACATGGCAACCATGCTCGGCTATGTCGCCACCGACGCGGCGCTCAGCCAGCCCCTGCTGGAGGCGCTGGTGCGGCATGCCGCCGATCGTTCCTTCAACTGCATCACGGTGGATGGCGATACTTCCACCAACGATTCCTTCATGCTGATCGCGACCGGCGAGTCCACCGTGCCGGAAATCAGCGATGCGGCAAGCGCTCACTACGCGGCTCTGCGCGATGCCGTCACCGAGGTGGCGCAAGTGCTGGCCCAAGCCATTGTCCGGGACGGCGAGGGTGCGACCAAGTTCATCACCGTCGCCGTCGAGGGTGGGGCCTCGGAAGCGGAATGCCGCCAGGTGGCGTATGCCATCGCACACTCACCCCTGGTCAAGACCGCCTTCTTCGCTTCGGATCCCAATCTGGGGCGGATACTCGCCGCCATCGGCTATGCCGGTATCGCCGATCTGGATGTGGACAGGCTCAAGCTCTATCTGGGCGATGTGCTGGTAGCAGAAAATGGCGGCCGCGCGGCAAGCTATCAGGAGCAGGACGGCCAGCGGGTGATGAAGGAGCCCGAGATCACCGTGCGAGTTCTGCTCGGCCGGGGTTCGTCCGTGGCCACGGTATGGACCTGCGACTTCTCTTATGATTACGTCAAGATCAATGCCGAGTACCGAAGCTAGGGCCTGTCAATGAATAACCCGAACATTCTGGAGGTCGCCGCTGCCGTCGTGCAGCGGCCCGATGGCGAGTTTTTATTGGCAGAGCGCCCGGCTGGCAAACCTTATGCCGGATGGTGGGAATTTCCCGGCGGCAAGATCGAAGCGGGCGAGTCGCCCTACCATGCGCTGGTTCGTGAGCTGCACGAGGAACTGGGGATAGCGGTGGATGTGGCGCATCCTTGGCTGACCCGCGTTTATTCCTACCCCCATGCCACGGTGCGGCTGCATTTCTTTCGCGTGGTGAACTGGCACGGCGAGCCTCACGGCAAGGAAAACCAGCGCCTTTCCTGGCAATATCCCGATGCGGTGACCGTAACGCCGCTATTGCCGGCCAATGGACCGGTTCTGCGCTCGCTCAATTTACCCCCGGTGTGTGCGATTACTCATGCCGCCGAGCTTGGCGTTGGGGTGTTTCTGGAGCGGTTGCAGGTTGCGCTGCAGCAGGGGGTCAAACTGATCCAGGTGCGGGAGAAAGCCATGGAAGCGGCGGCATTGCGCGCTTTCGCCGCCGAGGTGGTGCGGCGGGCGCATTCTCACGGCGCGCGCGTGGTGATCAACGGCGATGCGATCCTGGCCCGGGAGGTTGGGGCGGATGGGGTGCAACTGAATTCGGCACAGCTGATGGCGTTGACGGCCCGGCCGGAAATGGAGTTGGTGAGCGCTTCCTGCCATGACAGACGAGAGCTGGATAGGGCTGTCGAACTGGAGCTGGATTTTGCGTTGCTGTCGCCGGTGTTGCCGACCTTGAGCCATCCTGGAGCGCCGGTTCTGGGCTGGGAGGGTTTTGCGCGCTTGGCAAAGGATTTGCCGATGCCGGTCTATGCGCTGGGCGGGATATCCCGCGCAGACCAGGACGAAGCGTGGCGGCATGGCGCTCATGGAATCGCCATGTTGCGTGGGGCATGGTAGACGATGATTGCTTGAACCTTAAAAACTCAATTGAACCGCAGAGACGCAGAGGCGCCGAGGAAAAACGATGAGTTATAGCATTGTGCGACCTCACCCATTTGGAGAGGCAAAAAATTGCTGCACCCCATTTATTTCTCTGCGTCTCTGCGCCTCTGCGGTTAAGCAATTGCCGTTTTTAGGATGAATGGAATGAACATGAAAAAAATCTGGCCTTTCCTGCTATTGCTCCTGCCGGTGCTGCTGGCATTGGGCTTGCCCCGCTTTATTGGCGGCGATGTCGGCGGGCCGATATTAACGGCGCACTGCCCAGACCTGGTTCAAGGTTGCCAAGTGCCGTTCGGGGAGAGGAGGGTGGAAGTCAGATTCCTGTCCGCCCCAACACCGCTCAAGCGGTTCGATCTGGTGGTGAAGGCGCCCGATGCCGGGCAGGTCGCCGCCGATTTCTCCATGCAGGGCATGGACATGGGGCCAAATCGTTACGTGTTGCAACGTACGGCCGACGGGGCATGGCATGGAAAGATCGTATTGCCGGTATGTGTTAGCGGCACCAGCAATTGGACCATGACGCTGGAACTGGATGGCGTAAAGCGGCAAATCCCCTTTGTCGCGATCAAGCAGTAGGGTTTAGCCCATTGGGCTAGTTGAGATCCTCGCCCTTTTCCGTCTCTTCCTCGGCTAGCGGGATACGATAGTCCTCCTTTGCCCACTGACCGAGGTCTATCAGCTTGCAGCGCTCCGAGCAGAAAGGGCGGAATGGATTTTCCGGGCTGAAGGGCGCGGGATTGCCACAGATCGGGCAGGGGACGGAGGGTGGGGGCTTGGCAGGGGTAGTCATGTGCGGTAATACCAAGTATTGATTGCCTGGCTTAAAGATTGCAAAGGGTCAGATCAAATTCGACATCGGTGTCGCATCCCCGTGGTTTCTGGGTGCCGCCCAGAGCGGTGAAGCGGATGTTGATCGCGTATTTGTTGGCACTGATTTCGGGGAAGCAGGGCAAGTTGCGTGCGACCGAGATGCGCAGCATTTGTGCCACCCTGCCGCTCAGCATCTGTTGAAATGCGCCTTGCTGTGCGGTGTGGTGGCTGGACTTGCCGCTGTCGCGCAGCATGCGCAGGATGATCCTCAATCCATCCCGGATCGGCAGCATCGGCGCCAGCCATTCCGTCAGAATCTGACGGCGCAGATTTTCATCCTGGTTTAGCCAGAAATGATAGGAGGGCAGGTCGAATTCGCATACCCCGCCGGGGATGGAAGTGCGCTGCTTGATGCCCATCAGCCACTCATTCTCGCGCAGGTGCTGGCCGACCTTGCCAGGCAGGCTGTGCAGACGGCCGGCGACAGTGTCGATATCGCGCAGCACCTCATTCAAGGCTTCTTCCGAAATGGCGGGATTGTTGCGCAGGGCTTCCAGGGTTTGCTTCTGTCGCTCCAGTTCCTGGAGCAGGTCGGATTTCAGATCGGCACGGCAGGAAACTTCCAGAATTTCGAACACAACCAACAGTGCGGCGTGGTGATCCATTTGATGCGACTGGGAGGAAAAGTAATGTGCTTTGGCATAGAGATCCTCCAATCGCAGGAGAGTGCGAATCCGCTCATTAAGAGGGTGGTCGTAGGTGATCACTGTCGGGTCTGGAATCGGCAAAGTTCAATTCTGCCGAATTATAAGCGATATGACAATAACTTGTATTAACATAATTACATGAAACTTTGAATTATTTCGATTTTTAGTGAAGCGGCTTCAGGCCTGCCGCCGTAATGCCAGTGCCAAGTAATGCTGATGCAGTTCATTGACATGCTCTTCGAGATCTGCGTGGTTACCCCGGTTGGACAGGATATCATCGGCTTGTTTGATGCGCTCCGCGCGAGGAGCCTGGTGAGCCATGACGGTACGCACATCTTCGGCGGAAAGCTTGCTGCGGGACATGGTTCGGGAGATTTGCTGATTTTCATCGCAATCGACTACCAGTACCCTGTCAACCAGATCGCGGTACGCACCGGTCTCAAAAAACAGCGGGATTACCAGCACCAGATAGGGCCCCTGCGCCTCAGCCATTTCCGAGACGACCTGCTGTTTGATCAGAGGGTGGAGTAGCGTTTCCAGTTTTTCCTTGGCAGCATGATCGGAAAACACCCGGTTGCGCAACCTGGCACGGTCGAGGTTTCCATCCGGTAACTGGTAGCTGGAGCCGAACTGCTCGATGATGGCGGCAAGGGTCGGGGCACCTCTTGCTGTCAGGCGATGCGCGATTTCATCGGTGTCGATGACGGCGGCGCCCAAGGCGGCAAAAATTCTGGCGACGCTGCTTTTGCCGCAGCCGATGCCGCCGGTGAGGCCGATCACCAGCATCGCCTAAGCCGGCAGAGCCGGAACCCAAATGGAGTGATGAGTAATGGGGGATGAGTGATGATCGAAGGTTTTCATTACCCATTCCTCATCACCCATTACCGTATGGCTCATTTCAACCCTAAATTCTTGTCGGATTTCGACATCATTTTTTCAGTAAGAGACTTAAAGCCCGAGATAAGCCTGGGTGATTTGCTTTCCCCACAGCAGGGCGATCAGGCCGCCACCCGCGAGGTAGGGGCCGAAGGGGATCGGAATCTGGCGGCCATGGCCGGCGAACAGGATCAGTGAAAGGCCGACCACCGCACCGACCAGCGAAGAAAGCAGGATGACCAGCGGCAGCATCTGCCAGCCCAGCCATGCGCCGATCGCGGCAAGCAGCTTGAAATCACCGTAGCCCATGCCTTCCTTTTTTGTAACCAGCTTGAACAGCCAGTAAACGCACCAGAGCGTCAGGTAGCCCGCCACCGCCCCGACCAAGGCGGAGTCCAGGCCGGTGAAGAAGACGTTGAGATTCAGCAACAGACCGAGCCAGATCAGGGGTTGGGTGATGCTGTCCGGGAGCAACTGGGTGTCGAAGTCGATGAAGGTCAGTGCGATCAGTGCCCAGGCGAATAGCAGGGCGGCCAGGGCGGCCGGCCCAAAGCCGAAATGCCAGGCGACGTATCCGCTGATGATGCCGGTAAGGGCTTCGACGATGGGGTAACGCGGGCTGATCGGGGTCTTGCAGTGCGCGCAACGGCCACGCAAGATCAGCCAGGAAATCACCGGAATGTTTTCCCATGCCGAAATCATGTGACCGCAGGTCGGGCAGGCCGAGCGAGGAATAACCAGGTTGTAGGGTGCGGCGGGCGGGGCTCCTTCTCCGTCCATGGTGGTGCATTGCTCGCGCCACTCGCGCTCCATCATCCTGGGCATCCGATGGATGACGACATTCAAGAAGCTGCCGATCATCAGGCCGAGGAGTGCGGCCCCACCGACGTACAGCGCAGGGGAGGATTGCAGGGGTTCGAAGATCATTTGTTTTTAAACGACCTGGCCCATCTTGAAGATCGGCAGATACATGGCGACGACCAGGCCGCCGATCAGCGTGCCCAGAACCACCATGATCATCGGCTCCATCAGGCTGGCAAGCGCGTCCACGGAGTCGTCCACTTCGGCTTCGTAAAAATCGGCCACCTTGGAGAGCATGGCATCCAAGGCGCCGGACTCCTCACCGATGGAGACCATTTGCAGCACCATATTGGGAAACAGATCGGTGTTCTGCATCGCCATGGTCAGGCTGGTGCCTGTGCTGACTTCGCTCTGGATTTTTTTCGTGGCGTCCAAATACAAGGCGTTGCCGGCAGCGCCGCCGACCGAGTCCAGTGCCTCGACCAGCGGTACGCCGGCGGCAAACATGGTGGATAGGGTACGAGTCCAGCGCGCGATAGTGGCTTTTTCGATCACCGCGCCGAAAACAGGCAGCTGGAGAGACAAGCGATCCATGAAATACTGCATCTTTTTCGAGCGTTTCCAGGTGTAGAAAAAGAACTGGAGACTGCCCCAGATTACACCGAAAATCGCCCACCAGTAGGCAACGAAAAAGTCGGATATGGCCATCACCACCAGAGTCGGAGCGGGCAGGTCGGCGCCGAAATTGGTGAACAGTTCCTTGAACGCCGGCACCACGAAGATCATGATGATTGCCGTGATGACGAAAGCCACAACAAGGATGGATATCGGGTAGAACAGCGCGGATTTGATCTTGCCTTTGATGGCGAGGATCTTTTCCTTGTAGGTCGCGAGGCGATCCAGCACCGTGTCGATGATGCCGGCCTGTTCGCCAGCATTGACCAGGTTGCAGTACAGCGCGTCGAAATACAAAGGGTATTTGCGGAATGCCTGGCTCATGCTGCTACCGGTTTCGATATCGGCCTTGATGTTGCCAAGCAGCCGCGATACGGATGGGTTGCTGTGCCCTTTGCCGACAATGTCGAAGGCCTGGAGCAGCGGCACACCCGCCTTCATCATGACGGCCAACTGCCGTGTGAACAGGGAGATGTCTTTTTCAGTGACTTTCTTGCCTTTTTTGAAGCCGCCTTGTTTTTTAACCTTGAGAACGGTGATGCCTTGGCGCCGCAGCATGGTATGGACTACCGCCGCGCCCGGTGCGCTCATATCGCCCTTTACGGTTTTGCCTTTTTTGTCCGTACCCTCCCAAGCGAAGAGAAGGTCTTTCACTGCTGCCCTTTTTTTTGCGACTTCCATGCTTATCCCTTTACTCGTTGGTGACGGCTTCGATTTCTTCCAGCGTTGTCAGTCCGGCCTTCACCTTGAGCAGGCCGGATTGACGCAGATCACGTACGCCTTCGCGTTTTGCCTGGTCGGCGATGTCATGCGCGGTGCCGTTTTTCATGATGATACGGCTCATTTCGTCGCTGATCGGCATGACTTGGTAGATGCCGACTCGCCCCTTGTAACCGGTGCCCTTGCAGATTTCGCAACCGACATGGCCATAAGGCTGCCAGTTGCCGTCGAGATCTTCTTCGGTATAGCCTGCGCGCAATAGTGCCTCCCTGGGAATGTCGATGGGCTGTTTGCACTTGCAGAGGCGCCGCGCCAGACGCTGTGCGGTAATCAGGATTACTGCAGAGGCGATGTTGAAAGGGGCGACTCCCATGTTCATCAGGCGGGTCAAGGTGCCGGGCGCATCGTTGGTGTGCAGGGTGGACAGGACCATGTGGCCGGTTTGCGCTGCCTTGATCGAGATGTCAGCAGTTTCCAGATCGCGGATCTCGCCCACCATGATGACATCCGGATCCTGGCGCAGGAAGGACTTGAGTGCTGCAGCGAAAGTCAGTCCGGCCTTGTCGTTGACGTTGACCTGGTTGACGCCGGGAAGGTTGATCTCGGCAGGGTCTTCCGCGGTGGAGATGTTAACGCCCGGTTCGTTCAGGATATTCAGGCAGGTATACAGCGATACGGTTTTGCCGCTACCGGTCGGCCCGGTCACCAGCACCATGCCATAGGGACGGCGGACGGCGTTGAGCAGGAGTTCTTTCTGGCCCGGCTCGTAGCCCAATGCGTCAACTCCCAGCGTGGCGATGGTCGGGTCGAGAATCCGCATCACGATTTTCTCGCCGTACAGAGTAGGCAGGGTGCTGACGCGGAAATCGATGGCGCGGTTTTTGGACAGCACCAGTTTCATGCGGCCGTCCTGGGGCACCCGTTTCTCCGAAATATCGAGCTTGGAGATCACCTTGATGCGGGAGGAGAGTTTATCCTTGATCGCCAGGGGAGGTTGCGCTGCTTCATAGAGGATGCCGTCGAGGCGGTAGCGGATACGGTAGTATTTTTCGTAGGGTTCGAAGTGGATATCGGATACCCCGGCATTGATCGCGTCCAGCAGGATTTTCTGGAGAAAACGGACGACTGGGGCGTCATCTATTTCTGCGCTGGCGCTCTCATCTTTCTGCGCCAGTGCTTCATCGTCGGTGAATTCGAGGTTGATGTCTTCGCCGGCTAGATTCTGTAGTGTAGTGTCGGTGGCCTCGGCAATTTTTTCTATCAGTATGCCGAGCTTGTCGTCCTCCACCACCACCGGTTCAACCGTGAGGCTGGTTTTGAAACGTACATCATCCAGGGCGCGCAGGTTGGCTGGATCGGAGGTGGCGATGAACAGGCGATTGCCGCGCTTTTGCAGGGCCAGAACGCGCCGGCTTCTGATCAGCTTGGCATCGAGCACGTCATTGGGCAGGTGATTCACATCGATGGCAGCCAGGTCCAGCAGAGGGAACCCGAATGTCCGCGCAGCAAATTCTGCAACTTCCAGAGAGCTCATTTTTTTGCTTTGTACCAACTGGGCGACAAAGCCGGTCTCATTGGCGCCGGCCTGGGACTGAATGGCTTCGGCATCGGCCTCCAGCAGGCGTCCGCTTTGTACCAGTGCGTTGGCCAGTCCGCTGAGCTTGGTCGAAGTTGTTGCAGCTGCCATCTGGGGTTGTCCGTTTAAGGATTAAAAACAGGCCAATAATGCACTTGGCAAATTTTTTTGTAAAGGCGGCGGAGTCTATTCCGAGGCGGATAAAAGCGGGAAAATACGTACGACTTTGACGATGCGATCCTGAGTCTGGACGATTTCCAGTGTATGCCCGTCAATTTTAAAGCTGGTGCCCGCTTCCGGGATATCCTCGAAATGCTCGAGAATCAGGCCGTTCAGGGTTTTAGGGCCATCCAGCGGTAAATTGAGCTTGAGCTTGCGATTCAGGTCACGCAGAGAGCAGCCGCCATCGACCAGCCAGCTGCCATCGTCCTGCGGGTAGATGCCACCGTGGGCAGTAGGGCGCGAGGCGAATTCACCGACGATTTCTTCCAGAATGTCCTCCAGGCTCACCAGCCCGAGCAATTCGCCATACTCGTCCACCACCAGGCCGATATGGTGGCGATTTTCCTGGAAGTGCTGCAGTTGGGAAAAAAGCGAGGTTCCTGCCGGGATGAAATAAGGTTCGCGGACAATCTCTTGCAGCATTTCGGTGTTGATCTCGTTGTTGCGAACCTGGTGCAGGACATGGCGGATATGAATCACGCCGACGATATTGTCCAGCCTCCCTCGGTACACAGGTAACCGTGTGTGGTGGCTGGTCGCTAGCTGTTCGCGGATCATTTCTTCGGGCGCATCGAGGTCGATCGCTTCGATCTGGTTGCGCGGGATCATGACATCGTCCACGCTGACGTTTTCCAGCTCGAACAGGTTGAGGAATATGCTTTGGTGCTTGGGCGGAATGTAATGGCCCGCTTCCAGCACCAGCGTGCGCAGCTCCTCCATGTTGAGGGCGGTGGTGACGGAGGAGGGGGTCAGGTGCAGCAGCCAGAGCAGGGAACGAACGAACAGGTTGACGAACCAGACCACTGGATAAAATAGCTTGAGCAAAGGCGCGAGGATGTAACTCGCGGGTATCGCAATGCGCTCTGGATAGGCGGCTGCAAGCACCTTGGGGGTGATTTCGCTGAACACCAGTATCAGGAAGGTGACGGACAGGGTGCCGATGGTGAGTGCGAATTCGCTCTCGCCCATCAGGCGGACAGTGATCACGGTGACCAGTGCGGCGGCGGCGGCGTTGAGGAGGTTGTTGCCAAGCAGGATTACGCCGAGGAGTTTGTCGGTTTTTTCGAGCAGTTGCATGGTCAGCTTGGCGCCGCGGTGGCCGCGTTTGGCCATGTGCTTTAGCCGGTAACGGTTGAGCGCCATCATGCTGATTTCAGCGATGGAAAAGAAGCCGGAACCGATCAGCAACAGCAGCAGCGTGACAAGCAGCAGGCTGGTTGAGATGTCATCCAAGATAGAGAACCTTAAAAAGCGTGATGGGTGATGGGTGATAGGTGATGGGTAAATCGGCGACGGTATTGCTTTTGACTTTTCTCATCACCCATCACTCATCCCCAAATTGGGTCAGCGTTGCAGAATCACTTCCAGCACGAACTTGCTGCCGAGATAGGCCAGCAGCAGCATCGCAAACCCGGCGAGCGTCCAGAGGATGGCGGTGCGACCGCGCCAGCCGTAAATTTGCCGCCCCCCCAGCAGGGCTGCGTAAATACCCCAGGAAAGCAGCGCGAACAGCGACTTGTGGCTGAACTGCAGGGGTTTGTGGAAGAGTTCCTCGGAGAACATCACGCCGCTCAGGATAGACAGGGTGAGCAGGACGAATCCCACCGTGATGATGCGAAAAAGCAGCGATTCCATCGCCAGCAAGGGCGGCAATTTCCCCAGGATGCGCGACAGGGCGTGGCCGTGCAGACGGCGTTCCGCCAAGGCCATCAGCACCGCGTGCACTGCCGCGATAGTGAACAGGCTGTAGGCGAGCAGCGAAATCAGCAAGTGCACCTTGAAAAGCGGTAGCTCGGTATGGGCGATGGCGTGCGCTTCCGGAAAAACCAGCGGCAGTAGCAGGCAGATTGCAGCGCCGGGCAATACCAGCGTTTGCAGGCCTTCCATGTTGTAACGGAAGCTGGCGAGCCAGTAGACCAGTACGGTGAGCCAGGAGATCGCCGATACCGTATTGCCGATGCCGAGGTTCAGGCCTGCGCCGGGAAACAGGGAGGGGTAAAGCAGTGCGCCATGCAGCGCGAGTGGCACCAGTATGGCGAGACGCCCGACCGCCGAGGTTTCGGCAGCGTGTTGCGCTATTTCCGGGTCGGCGGGGCGCCAGACCGAGCGCCAGAAAAGCAGACCGAGCGCGCTGTAAAGCAGAAAGGCGAGGAAATGGAGTGAACCGCTCATTGTGTTGTAAACTTGTCGGCGTATTGTTTCTCTAAACACCAAGTCTACACTATCCAAATTCGGATTAACATTCAGCAGGACATTTTGCCTCCATGTTCGACAATCTCACCAATCGCCTTTCTGGCGTAATCAAAACCCTGCGCGGCCAGGGCCGCCTGACAGAAGCCAACATTCAGGACGCCCTGCGCGAGGTGCGCATGGCTCTGCTCGAAGCGGACGTCGCCTTGCCGGTGGTGAAGGATTTCATCGCCCACGTCAAGGAGCGTGCACAGGGCCAGGAGGTGCTGGCCAGCCTGACGCCGGGCCAGGCCGTGATCGGCATCGTCCATCAGGAAATGACCAAGCTGATGGGGGGGCAGAACGCCGCGCTCAACTTCGTGACGCAACCGCCTGCGGTGATCCTGATGGCGGGTCTGCAGGGTGCGGGCAAGACCACCACCTCGGCCAAGCTGGCCAAATACCTGCGCGAGCAGATGAAGAAAAAAGTGCTGCTGGCGAGTTGCGACGTTTACCGCCCGGCGGCGATGGAGCAGTTGCGTGCCTTGGCGCAGCAGATTGATACGGATTACTTTCCCGCCGAGGCGGGTCAGAGCCCGGAGCAGATCGCGCTGGCGGCGCGGGATTACGCCGACAAGCATTTTCACGATGTGCTGATCATCGACACCGCGGGTCGCCTGGCGATAGACGAAGCCATGATGGCCGAGATCCAGCGCCTGCATGAAGTGCTCAAGCCGATCGAAACCCTGTTTGTGGTCGACGCCATGCAGGGTCAGGACGCGGTCAATACCGCCAAGGCTTTCAGCGAGGCGTTACCGCTGACCGGCGTGGTGCTCACCAAGCTCGACGGCGATGCGCGCGGTGGCGCGGCGCTGTCGGTGCGCCAGGTCACCGGCAAGCCGATCAAGTTCGCCGGCGTCGGCGAGAAAGTTGGCGGCCTCGAAGCCTTCCATCCGGAGCGCATGGCGTCGCGCATCCTCGGCATGGGCGATGTATTGTCCCTGATTGAGGAAGCCCAGCGCGGCGTCGACCAGGAAGAAGCGGTCAAGCTGGCAAAGAAAATCAAGTCCGGCAAGAATTTCGATCTCGAAGATTTCAAGGCGCAGCTGCAACAAATGAAAAAAATGGGCGGTGTCGCCGCCCTGATGGACAAGTTGCCGGCACAGATGGGGCAGGCAGCGGCGGGCATGGCGGACGACAAGTCGATCAATCGTATCGAGGGCATCATCAACTCGATGACCCCGGGAGAGCGCCGCAATCCGGCACTCCTCAAGGCTGCGCGCAAGCGCCGCATCGCCGCTGGCGCCGGGGTGCAGGTGCAGGAGGTGAACCGTTTGCTGAACCAGTTCGAGCAAACCCAGAAAATGATGAAGATGGTCGCCAAGGGCGGGATGGCGAAGATGATGAGAGGCATGAAAGGCATGTTGCCCGGCATGTAGAGCTTGTCCGTAACTAATTCAGCCCCGCGCCGGGGTCGATTTGAGATGCAGCCCGCGAAGCAAGACGCGCGGTTGTGTCATTCACAACAAGCGGCTTGCGACAAAGGGGGGCGCTCAAATCGGCCCCGGCCCGGGGTTGCTGCGTATCCGCGCGTCTGCTGCGTTGCGAGCCTTGCCCAATGAATGACATTGGGCGGCGCCTCGCGTCTTGCATCCATCGCGGATACGCAGCAACGCGGGGCTGAATTAGTTACGGACAAGCTCTCAAATAATGTTTCTTGCTTTTATTCCAAAACTTAGCGTAAAATTGCCGGCTTTTTAGACCGAATTTTTGAAGGGTGACATTTAATTATGGTTGTGATTCGACTTGCCCGTGGTGGTGCCAAGAAGCGCCCGTTTTTCAACGTAGTCGTGGCTGATTCCCGTAATCGCCGTGACGGCAGGTTCATTGAGCGCGTGGGTTTCTACAACCCGGTTGCGCGTGAAGGTCAGGAGGCTGTGCGCCTCGACAACGAGCGTATCAGCTACTGGCAGGGGCACGGCGCGTTGCTGTCCGACGCTGTGGCCAAACTCGTCAAGCGTGCCGCGGTCTAAAAATCTGGTGGTAATGGGGCGCATCGCCGCCCCATTCGGTGTCCTCGGCTGGGTCAAGGTGCAACCGTTTACCGAAGAAATCGGCGGGCTGCTGGATTTTCCGGTCTGGAATCTTGGGCGAGGTGAGCAGTGGCGCGAAGTCAATGTTCTGGAGACGGAGGCCCACCACAAGACCCTGGTTGCCAGGCTGGACGGGTGTAATGACCGCGATGCCGCGGCGGCGCTGAAGGGCCTTGAAGTCGCAGTGCCGCGCGAAGCGCTGCCGGAAGCGGCGGAAAATGAATATTACTGGTCCGATCTGATCGGGCTGGAAGTGGTGAATGTTCAGGGTGAAGGGCTGGGCAAGGTGGCGGATATTCTGGAAACCGGCGCGAACGACGTGCTAGTGGTAGAGGGGGAGCGCGAAAGGCTGCTCCCGTTTACCGCTCAGGTCATCCTCAAAGTCGACTTGGCGGCGGGACGGATCAACGTGGACTGGGGCGCGGATTATTGAATTTCGACGTCATCACCTTGTTCCCGCCGATGTTCGACGCGCTTGCCAAACACGGCATCACGCGGCGCGCGCTGGAGCAGGAGCGTTTCCAGCTGCAGTTGTGGAATCCGCGCGATTTCACTGAGGACAACTATCGTACGGTGGATGATCGCCCCTACGGAGGCGGGCCAGGCATGGTGATGCTGGCCGAGCCGCTGGAAAAGGCGATCCTGGCCGCGAAAGAGCGGCAGAGGCAGGCCGGTGTGGCGAATCCGAGGGTGATTCATCTTTCACCCCAAGGCAAGGTGCTTACCCATCAGCGGGTGATGGAGCTGACCCGGGAGCCCGGTTTGGTGCTGCTGGCGAGCCGTTACGAAGGCGTAGACGAGCGCTTGTTGCGCCATCAGGTAGATGAGGAAATCTCGATCGGTGACTACGTACTGTCCGGCGGGGAACTGGCGGCGATGGTGCTGATCGACGCCATCGTCAGGCAGTTACCGGGCGTACTCGGCGATGCCGAATCGGCAGTGCAGGATTCATTCGTGGACGGGCTGCTGGATTGTCCCCACTATACCCGCCCCGAGGTTTATCAGGGCGAGGCGGTGCCGGAAGTGCTGATGTCCGGGCACCACGCAGAAATTCAACGCTGGCGGTTAAAGCAGGCGTTGGGCAGGACCTGGTTGAGGCGACCGGATTTATTGGCCGCCCGTCAGTTGACAAAAGAGGAATCCGGGCTGCTGGCTGCATTTAAAGCAGAAAACCAGCAGGAACAGGAATCCAATAAATAACGAAGCAAGGAGTTTTAAATGGATATCATCAAGCAGCTGGAACTGGAAGAAATCGCCCGCCTGGGCAAAACCATCCCGGATTTCGCCCCGGGCGACACGGTGATCGTCGGCGTCAACGTCGTGGAAGGTACCCGCAAGCGGGTGCAGGTTTTTGAAGGTGTGGTGATCGCCAAGCGCAACAGGGGCCTCAACTCCGCATTCATCGTCCGCAAAATTTCCAACGGCGAAGGCGTGGAGCGTACCTTCCAGACCCACTCCCCGCTGATTGCCAGCATCGAGGTGAAGCGCCGCGGCGACGTGCGCCGCGCCAAGCTGTACTATCTGCGTGAGCGTTCCGGCAAATCTGCACGTATCAAGGAAAAGCTGGTCGCCCGTACTCAGTCGGCGAAGTCGGCACAGTAAGCCTATACGCTGTAGTCCAAAGGCCACGAAGGCATTGCCTTCGTGGCCTTTGTTATTTTGATCGGCTAGAATGACGTTATGCGCAATCTGGTCATGCTGTTCCCCCTTTTTTTCCTGTTCATCAGCGCCGTCTGCGGCGGGGTTGTGAAGTAATGGCTTACCAGGCGAGATTCCCTGCGCTGTTTGCGGTGCTCGGCATCAAGACCGATGGCACGGCACTGACCGCCCTTGATTTTCTGCCGCTTGGAACCCCGGTTCTGGAACCGCAGGATGCTGTTTCCAGACAGGTTTGCACACAGTTGCAGGCCTATCTCGCCGATCCCCTTTTTCGCTTCGACCTGCCTCTCGCGTTGCACGGCACCGCGTTCCAATCCAAGGTATGGCAGGCGCTGCGGCAGATTCCGAGCGGTTCGACGCAAAGCTACGGCGAGTTGGCCAAGCTGCTCCACTCCGCGCCGCGCGCGGTGGGGCAAGCCTGCGGCGCCAATCCCATTCCCGTGATCATCCCCTGCCACCGTGTGCTGGCGCGAGACGGTCTGGGCGGGTTCATGAACAGCACCGGCGGCGATTCGCTGGCGATCAAACGTTGGCTGTTACAGCATGAGCGCTGACAATCAAAGCCTGCTTGACGAGTTCTGCGATGCGCTGTGGCTGGAGGACGGCCTGGCGCGCAACACCCTGGAAAGCTACCGGCGCGATTTGCAGCAGTTCGCCGCGTGGCTAAAGGAAAAATGCGGCAAGGGGCTGCCCGATGCCGGTCATGCCGAGCTGGAAGGTTATCTGTCGCACCAGTACAACGTCGCTAAGACCAGCGCCAGCACGGCCAGTCGCGAACTTTCCAGTCTCAGGCGGTTTTACCGCTACTTGTTGTGCCAGGGCCGGCTCGATGCCGACCCGACGCTCAACATCTCTTCGCCGAAGCAGGTCAGGGCTCTGCCGAAAAGTCTGACCGAAGCCGACGTCGAGGCGCTGCTGAATATCCCGGATACCCCAGATCCGCTCGGGCTGCGCGATAAGGCCATGCTGGAAACACTCTATGCCACAGGCTTGCGGGTGTCCGAGCTGGTGGCGATGAAAGTGATGGAAGCGAGCCTGGACATGGGGGTGGTGCGGGTCATGGGCAAAGGCGGCAAGGAAAGGCTGGTGCCGCTGGGCGAGGAGGCGATCGCCTGGATCAAGCGCTACTTGGCCGAGGCGCGGCCATCGCTGCTTGACGGCAGACCGAGCGATGCGCTGTTCGTCACCGCGCGCGGCAAGGCCATGACGCGCCAAGGTTTTTGGTATCTGATCAAGCGCCGCGCCGTCGCGGGCGGTGTTGGCAAACCCTTGTCGCCGCACACGCTGCGCCACGCTTTCGCCACCCACCTGCTCAACCACGGCGCCGATTTGCGCGTGGTGCAAATGCTGCTGGGGCACGCCGACATTTCCACTACCCAGATCTATACGCACGTGGCGCGCGAGCGGCTGAAGCAGCTGCACG
This sequence comes from Sulfuricella sp., assembly GCF_035531155.1. Classification (NCBI taxonomy): domain Bacteria; kingdom Pseudomonadati; phylum Pseudomonadota; class Betaproteobacteria; order Nitrosomonadales; family Sulfuricellaceae; genus Sulfuricella; species Sulfuricella sp. The sequence goes on from NZ_DATKTK010000020.1 coordinate 40,400, forward strand.
CCATGCATCACCCGCGCGGTTAAGAAGCTGTCTCAATCAATATCATGGGTGCGACTATGGCATTTGGCCCTCCGGCGCGACATAGCCGGAGGGCCAAATGCCGACGTCCCGAAGGGTTGCTGCCAGAAAGCCCGGCAGCGTCAGCCCTCCCCTCAATCCCCTCCCGCACGCGGGAGGGGAGGCGATCGCCCCTTCCCCCGCCCGCGGGGGAAGGTTGGGATGGGGGTTGGCGCTACTTGGCATCGTAGACCCAGCTACGACCTGC
>NZ_DATKTK010000021.1:0-4175 GCF_035531155.1 Sulfuricella sp.
ATGCCGGAAGAGTGCGACCACCGCAAACCAGTCCGCCAAAGCGCCCACCATGGCCGCCTCCGCAAAGGCCCCCGCCCAGGCCCAGGGCCCGGCAAAGTCATGTGCTGCCGCCACCAGAAACAGCGCCAGCGCCCCCAGCAACAAGCCCAGCGCCCAGCGGCGCAGCACACGTAGTCTTCGAGTCCGATCTGGTTTAGCGGCGGTCACTATAGCTCCTGTAGGTGAGGGCGGGCACGGGCGCATCCCTGGGGTGTCTGGCCCGGAGTTTAGCAGAAGGCAGCGCTTGCCCGGTAAAAGTGCGGCAAGGGGCTTGAAGCGCTGACAGCGCCGGTCGTAGTATGGACAGACGACAAGAGAAGGCCTATAGGGGGAGCACATGCGCCTGTTTTTAGCTATTTTTCTGCCATTTGTGGTATTTTTCACTATTGGCCGCCCGATTGCAGGGATTGTTTGCCTGATTTTGCAGATCACGCTGATCGGCTGGGTGCCCGCAGCCATCTGGGCGGTGTATGCGCTGAGTCAGTACAAGACGGACAAGAAGATCGAAAGGGCGTTGGGGAGGTAAGATCCTGAGAAGACTCAATGAGGAGCGCTCGCAATCGGCTTTTCAGTTCGTTGCGCGCACTCCGTCCATGCTTTCCACTTCATCCAGAAGATTTAGCCCAGCCTAGGGCACCGACCTGCCGAGTACGCAAAGCCTCAGCCTGGCTTTCCGTTGAAATAAACATATTTACCTGATTTTAGATCAAATTTGTCAAGTTACATTGGATTTTACCTAAACTGAAACAAGAAATCGGCCAGATGCAAAAGCTCGGGGGAATCAGGTCGGAAGGCAGTCAACTCAATGCTCCGTTTTATGCGCGGATTACGAAACCCTCAAGACAAAGTGCGAGATTTGTTAACTTCTAACTTAACAACCTCACAGCGGCCTGTAACCCCGCCAAGATCATGCATAGACCCCAACATTCCGTTCAGGGTAGCTTTCGTACACATGCTCAAACACCGCCGAGCATTTCTGGTTGTACAGTTCGGGCGTATAGGCGCGGGGCAATGCACTGTCGAGGGTGTCCTCAATGGTCAGCTTCAACTGCGAACGCGCCGTGGATTTTTGCCGCCAGTTCAGGACGAGCAGATCCTTCAAGCGCGCCAAGAGCTCACGGGCAGCCTTCTTCACTTCGGCGCGCTCTTCGGTCGTGAGCGCCGGGGCCGGACGAGTCAGGATGTCGAAGATGACCAATTCTTCTTCGCTCATGTGCTCGCGGACATGCCGTTCCTGCTCATCATTCAGGCTGTTCGACAGCTTGACCAGCTCCTCGAACAGTTCCTCGATACTGCGGCTGCCCGCGTTGTAGCTTTCGATCAGTGCTTCGAACTTCTCGGCAAAGTTGGCTCGGGTGCGATTTAACTGGATCATTCTTTCCAGTTGGGCGCGTATGGCGGCTTTGAGCACTTCGATATCGGTGTTTTTGTGCTTGGACTGTTTGAATCGCTGCACCAGCGCCTCGAAGTTGATCTTGGAGAGATCCAGCGCCGGAGGCCCCTGCTCACGAATGGCGTGTCCGGTGATGGACTCGTCAAGCAGGCCGTTAATCTCGCTCATCACCTGCGTGATGTCCGGCGGGTTCGGGTTCAGCTTGACGCGAATGACCTCGGCCAGTGTGGTCAGGCCAGCCACCCGACTGGCAAACTCCAGTGCCGTCGGGTCAGGTTTAACCGCACGATAAAGGGTACTCACCAGCCGTTCGTAGCCGAAAAACTCACGCCGCAGCGGATCGGGGGAAATCAACGCATTGATCGCGTCTTCAATCTTCTGCAAGCGATCCAAACTGCCCGCGCCCAGTGCCTCAATCTCATCCAGCATCACGCCATGGCGGGTACAGAAGGCGGTCGCATCAATAATCGCCTTACGCAACTCTTCCACCAGTTGCTGCTTGTCCTTGACCGGGCTGTGATCACCGTCCTTTCCCGCGCCGTAAATGGCCAGCGCCTTTTCGAGTGAGGCGAAGACATTGGCGTAATCCACAATCACCCCGCTGTGCTTTCCGGGGAAAACCCGATTGGCGCGAGCGATGGTCTGCATCAGGGTATGGTTGCGCATCGGCTTATCGAGATACACAGTGGAGCAACTCGGCGCGTCGAATCCAGTCAGCCACATAGCGCACACGAAGACCAGCCGCAAGGGGTCATCCACATCCTTGAAGCGTTCATCCAGGCTCGGTTGTGATTCGTTCATGCGTTTGCGGTGCGGCTCAATATCGAGCCCCAGCTTGTGCATCTGGGCGATTTCGTTCTGTCCCGGCGAAACGATCACCGCCATATCCGTGGTGGTGAGCACCTGCAAACGTTGGTTCAGTTCAGCCATTTGCCGATCACGTCGCGCCTGTTCCGCCGACATCCCGCCGCCGCGTGGCAGATAACTCAACTCGCCCAACACCTGCTGCACACGGATCGTTTCGGCCATCCAATGCGCTTTGACCTTGTCGTACATACGCAGGGCGGTGGCCTTGTCGATGGACACCACCATCGCCTTGCCCATAAAACCGCGTCCAAGAAAATGGCGCACGATGTCTTGCGCCACCGTATCCAGCCGATCATCGCGGGTAATCAGGTGGTATTGCCGCCCCAACTCGCGTTCCAGTCGCGCTTCCTGCTCGGAATCCAGCTCAGCTTCCTCGATCAGGTCGTAGATGTCTTCATTGATGTCGGGGTTGATGAGTTGCAATTCCGGCGTGCGGTTTTCATAGAACAACGGCACCGTGGCACCGTCTTCAATCGATTGCTGGAAGTCGTAGATTGAGACGTAATCGCCGAATACTTCTTTGGTGCGTTCCTCACTGGCGATCAGCGGTGTGCCGGTAAAGGCCAAGAAGGTTGCCTTGGGTAGGGCGGCACGCATATTCAGCGCCAAGGTGTCGTACTGGCTGCGGTGCGCCTCGTCGGTCAGCACGATCACGTCCGAGCGGTCACTCAACATCTCAGCCGTCTGGAACTTGTGCACCAGCGTGAACACGTACCGATGGTTGCCGCGCAGCAGCTCACGCAGATGCGCACCACTACCCGCGTGGCATTCGTCGCCCTCGGCCTCACTCACCGCGCCGGTGGTCTTGAAAGTCTTGGCAATCTGCTCGTCCAGCTCCACCCGGTCGGTGACGACGACGAACGTCCAGTTCCCTGCCAGCGTGCGCAGCACTTTCTGCGCGAAGAACACCATCGAAAAGCTCTTGCCGCTGCCTTGGGTTTGCCAGAACACGCCGCCGCGTCCGTGACCCAGCTTGCGGGCTTCCTGCATTGAGGCGATGGCGTTGTTGACGCCGAGGAATTGGTGGTTCTGACCAAGAATCTTGACCACTCCGGCCTTGTGCTCGGAAAACAGCGTGAAGTTCTCGACCAGATCAAGCAGGCGGGTACGGTCGCAGGTGCCGCGCAGCATCACTTCCAGCGACACCCGGCGCGGCTCGTCCTCACGCTCGATGCGCTTCCATTCGAAGAACCGATCCCACTCGGCGGTGAGCGAACCCACGCGGCTATCGGTGCCATTGCTGGCGATCAACAACGCATTGCTCCAGAACAAATTGGGCACTTGCTGCTTGTAATGCGTCAGGTTTTCATCGAAGGCCGCTCGGGCAGGCACGCCTGGCTTCTTGAGTTCGATCACCACCCAGGGCAAGCCATTAACGAAGCCGACCAGATCGGGGCGGCAGGTGTAGAGATTGCCCACCACCGTCAACTGGCTCACCAGCAGGAAGTCATTATTTTCGGGCTGCGCCCAATCGACCACGCGCAGGCGTTCGGTTTTCTGCCCGCCGTGTTCCAGATCGGGAATCGACACCGTGATCCCGTCTTTCAGCAGCCCGTACACCGCACGGTTCGCCGCCTCCAGGCTCATCGCTGAACGGTCGCGGGTCAGTTCATCCACCGCATTGTTGATCGCCTCCGGTGGCAGCGCCGGGTTGAACTGGCACAGCGCGGCACGCAGGCGTTCCACCAACACCACTTCGCCCTTGGTCTCTCGCCCAAGCAGGCTGCCTGCACCAAACGTCTCACCCTGCGCCGACACGGTTTGCCAGCCCAGCGCGGCAAACAGCCCAATGGCGGGTTGTTCAACGAGGTTATCTTCGCTGTAGTCCATTAATCTCAGCCTCCAGCGCCCGTAACGTGGACATAATCTCGTCGAA
>NZ_DATKTK010000022.1:0-10449 GCF_035531155.1 Sulfuricella sp.
AGTGAACACGCTTGAAGTCACTTCCGCAGACTACTACGGCAAAGGCTATCAGGACGTGCAGAACCGCGTCCCGAAGATCGAGAACACCATGAAAGACCTCGGCTGGAAGCCGCAGGTCACCATGGCGGATGCGCTCAAGCATATCTACGAAGCCTACCGCGGCCAGGTTGCGGAAGCGCGTAAACTGGTGGATTAAGAATGTGGTGCAGGGATTTTTCGAGGTAACACCGACAATGACAAGCAACGGCCAGAAAATCCGGTTTTTCCGAAAGCATATTCCCTCTTTCGAGTGCGAACCCGGTTGTCACGATTGCTGCGGGCCGGTAACCACCTCCACGGAAGAGATGGCATGGCTTCCAGTCAAAAGCGACGAGGAACATGAGGCGGCGCTTGCCGATCTGCGCTGCCCTCACTTGGGTGACAATGGATGCCAGGTCTATGCAGTACGCCCGCTGATCTGCCGCTTGTTCGGAACGACGCCACGACTCGCCTGTCCGAATGGCAAGCGGCCTGAGGTGATGATCGATCCGCAAATAGAGCAGCAGATCCACCGTTTTTTTGTGAAGACGCGCCATGTGCTGGTTTGAGGCGGAAGGAAAAAGATTCCGGCCTGGTGAGTACAAAGTCCTTCCGTGCAAGTACGGCCATGGTCCTGGGACAAGCTGCATTCGTATTTGCACTGCCAATCCGATAGATACAAATCGGTAGGCTGCTTCGCTCGTATAATGCGCACCTTTGAATTCTCGCCTGAGCCATGACGCTGATCTATTTGTTGGACCTTTGTGCTGTTGCCGTGTGCGCGATCACCGCAACACTGGAAGCGCGGCGTCGCGAACTGGATTTGTTCGGAGTAGTCGCCATCGCTGTCATTGCCGGCATTGGCGGCGGAACCATACGCGACATATTGCTCGGCCGTTTGCCCGTGTACTGGATACATGATCCGATTTACGTGGCGGTTGGCATGGTTGCAGGCACGCTCACCTTTTTTCTTGGTCGCCGCCTCAACCTGCCGAAGAATTTCTTTCTGATTCCCGATGCGATTGGGCTGGCACTATTTACCGTTATTGGAACCAGTATTGCGCTTAAGCTCAACATACCTTGGCTAATCGCCGGCCTGATGGGCGTGATCACGGGCGTATTTGGCGGGGTGATACGCGATATTCTGTGCAATGAAATCCCGCTGATCTTCCGCACCGATATTTACGCCACTGCATCGCTGGCGGGTTCTATGCTGCTGATTGTGCTCGATCACTTCAGTATCAACAACAACCTGGCCCTTTTTCTCTCGATGACCTGCATAGTCGCAGTACGACTAGCTGCGATACGTTGGCATATTCATCTGCCGCGCCTGCGCTCAGATATTTAGGGAGCCCCTAAAAGATACATACTTCCATACCATGTGCTATATCGCTGGGCGCTCTCAAAAAACCAAGCGCAGCGTGTATTACGATTTCGACAAGTCTGACGTGAAGGCTGAATACAAGCCGATGGTCGAGGCGCATTCCAAGTATTTGACTGGCAACAAGGATGCCAAGGTGGCGGTGCAGGGCAATTGCGACGAACGCGGCAGCCGCGAGTAAAACATGCCCTGACGGTATTGGAATTGCCGTAGTTTCCCCTGTGGCCATCGCATTCATGGAAGAGGTCGGTCGGACCGCCATCGCGTACCCTCTACCTCAACAGGCCTGAGATGACGACATCCACTGCCTCATCGGGCGTCAGGCCGTGGGCCATCAGGGTCTCGAGCTGCTTCTGGTCCACCGTGCCCACCGCCGCCTCGTGGGTAACCATGGCCTGCGGGTGTTCCACCCTGACGATGGGTTCGGCACTGGCCACGGCACGGTCGCGCACGATCTCCTTGCAGTCCATGTGGCCGCGCGCCCCGGCAGCCTTGCCGTGGGTCACCCCGATCACGGCGCTGGTTGCCTCATCCTCCACCGCGACGCGCGACTTGATCAGCCCCCGTGCATCCTCTCCCTCCAGGATCAGTTCGTCCCTGATGCGGATATCGTCCGTGCCATGGCCGTATACCCGGGTGGTGATTTCGGCTACGCCACTCTTTTCCACCACCACCCGGTAATCGATGTGCAGTTTGCCCACCCGCCCGCTGGTCAGGGAAAAATCTGAAAAATAGCGGGCATGCGGCCCGACTCGCACATCCGCCTGCGGGATCACCTCGATGCCGCCGTACGGTCCGTGATAATGTCCTTCGCTATGGCGCAACTCGGCACCTTCCCCGAGGTCCACCCGGGATTCCATCACATGGCGCACCTTCTCCGCATTGGGAAACAGGCAATGGGCGATGATGTGGGCCGAGGCGTGCGCTTCGAGTTTGACCTGCAGGCGGACGTGCTGGCTGCCATGCGGTTTCATCAGGCCGATGCAGGTATGGATCGGGTTTTCCACCTGGATGCCGCGGGCGACAGTGATCTGGATGGTGATTGCCCCGGCGCTCTCATGGCTGCGGATATCAACGCCCGGGGCAGTTTGCCGGCTGAGCATCTGCTGGCCATCGATCACCAGGTGGGCGGTCTGCGGCTGGGTGAGGATCGCCGCATCCGGATAGTGGCTGAACAGCGCGCTCAGCAGGTCGTTCTTGTCGTCAGGCATGGCATGTCTTCCCGTCGCATACGCCGAAATCGCGATGACGGAAGCGTTCGGCGACCCGCTCCGGTTCGCCCGTCATGACCAGCCTGCCGCCGCAAAGCAGGGAGGCGCGGCTGGCGATGCGTGCGATCTCCTGTCGATGGGTAATCAGCAGTATGGCGGCCCCCTCCCTTTGCAGTTCCTTGATCACATCGACGACCTCCTGCAGGGACAACATGTCGATGCCCGAGTCCGGTTCGTCGAGGACCGCCAGCTTCGGCTTCAGAGCCAGCAAAGACGCCAGCTCGATGCGCTTGCGCTCCCCCCCGCTCAGGGTCTTGTCCAGCGCCCGCCCCAGATAGACCGCCGGTTCCAGGCCGACGCGCCGCAGGCAGTCCGCCGGGGTGTTGGCGGCTCGCCCCAGGCTCAGATAGTCGCCCACGCTCAGCCCTTCAAAACGGGCCGGCTCCTGCCAGGCCATGGTAATCCCGAGTCGGGCGCGTTCGTGGATGGCCAGGGTATTGATCAACTGCCCCTGAAAACGGATTTCGCCGGCAGTAGGCATATAACCGCCACAGCCCATGATGAGATTGGCGAGAGTGGTCTTGCCGGCGCCGTTGGCGCCGAGCAGGGCGTGAATCTCCTGCTCGTTCACCGTCAGGTCAAGGCCGGACAGGGGTTTCTTGTCCCGCACCGAGTACGTCAAGCCTTTAACCTCAAGCAAAACCATGCGCTATACTCCAATCAAGCCATTTCATAAGGCAGGCAAGCTGTTCGCCGAATACACCCGAACACCTGCGGCTTGTTTTATTTATAGACTTTCTTCCAGGCCCGGAGCAATTCCGGTGCAAATCATCCCATGGACAGAATTGATAATGAGACCCCTGTTCCATCCGAAACTCGTCAACGACCCTTTCGGGGATCCCGCGCTTTATGTGGATTGCCTGTTCGAGAAACGGGCCCTGCTGTTCGACCTGGGGGATATCAGGAAGCTTGCCCCGCGGAAGATCCTGCGCCTGAGCCATGTTTTCGTTTCCCATACCCATATGGATCATTTCATGGGGTTCGACTGGCTGCTCAGGATTTCCCTGGGCCGCGAAAAGAGGATGCATTTTTTTGGCCCGGCCCGCTTCATGGAGCAGGTCGAACACAAGCTGGCGGCTTATACCTGGAACCTGGTGGAGAATTATTCCAGCGATTTCACCCTGGTCGTGACCGAGGTTCAGCGGGAGGGAATGGCAAGAAGGGCCAGATTCCACTGCAGGACCGGTTTCCGAAGAGAGGCTGAAGAAGAGCTGGCGCTGGCCGACGGGGTCCTTGTGGATGAAGAGATGTTTCGCGTCCGTTGCGCCATCCTCGACCACAAAACCCCCTGCCTGGGTTTCGCCTTAGAGGAAAAGGCGCATGTCAACGTGTGGAAAAACCGCCTGGCGGAAATGCACCTTCCCATGGGGCCATGGTTGCGGGAATTGAAACAGGCGGTCCTCCGGGGTGAAGCGGACGATACGCTGTTCCGTGTCTGGTGGAAGGAAGACCGGCAGGTCCGGGAGACTCATGTTCCCCTCGGCCAACTCAAGGCCGAAGTGCTGCGCATCGTGCCGGGGCAGAAGATCAGCTACGTCACCGACCTGGTCTATAATCCGGAAAATGCTGGAAAGGTCATCAATCTGGCCCGCGGTTCGGATCTGCTTTTTATCGAAGCCGGCTTTTTGCAGCAGGATGCCGAGCGTGCAGCACAAAAGTATCACCTGACTGCCCGGCAGGCTGCCTCAATGGCGAGGGAGGCAGGTGCGAAGAATGTTATTCCGCTTCATTTCTCCCCCAGCTACTCCGACCGGGAGGCGTTGTTGCGCCAGGAATTGGGAGACTCGCTTGGCTTGCAGCCAAACGCTTGATCTGCCCTAGAATGCCGGCGCGTCAGCCGGGAATGCGTTTCTGCTGAATGATGCCCAGTTCATGCGAGCCAGCGAGTCCGTGCTCTGGCGCAGGATTCTTTGGGCTGCCCGCACCTTGTCGAGCAACCCGGTCAGTTCAGCATCGAACCTTTCATTGGCAACCAGCCGGTACCACTCGTCACCGTCCGGATCTTCCTCATCAAGATTGCGCCAAAACAGGTTGCTGAAGCTCCCGTATGAAACCGGTTTTCCCGCAACAAGGTCGGCCTTGATTTTGCCGGCCCATAGCTGGCGTCTCTCAATCAGCCCCTTAGCGCCCTCGTGAACCGTCACGGACAGGTAGGCATGGAGATCTCCCGGCCGCCTGATCTGCTCAAGCTCAAAGATCCTGTTCCCAGCCATGGCATCCGCAATCAGGGCTCGCAGATCAGCGCTGGTGATTTCCAGGATAACGCCGGTTTGGAATTGGTGAATCTTGTCGATGTACATTTGTTCCTTCTCTCTTAAGAGAGATTTTGATAGCAAAATCCTGCCAAGGTTCAATCTGTCATTCCAGATCACGCCGGGGCGGCTGCTACACTGGTAGTGTTGCATTTGCCGTGAGGTGGGCATGCGCGAAATTGACGGTTCCTACGGAGAAGGGGGTGGACAGCTGCTGCGCACGGCGGTGGCGCTTTCAGCTATTACCGGGGAAGCTGTCCATGTGCGAAACATCCGTGCCAATAGAACCAATCCCGGCCTTGCACCCCAGCACCTGACCGCGGTCATGGCTGTAGCCAAGCTGTGCGGCGCTGAGGCAGAAGGACTGGAAGTCAAATCGCGGGAAATTCTGTTCCGGCCTGGCCGGTTGGGTGGCGGTCGGTTCGATTTCAACGTGGGCACTGCCGGCAGCATCACTCTGGTGTTGCAGGCGGCGCTGCCCGTTGCGGTTGCTTGCGGAGAAGGCTTGTGGATGCGCATCACCGGCGGCACCGATGTCCGGGCTGCCCCACCCCTGGATTACTTTCACCTTGTTCTGCTGCCCGTGCTCTCCAGCATGGGCGTCAGGGTCCGAATCGAGGTGTTGAAGCGGGGGTATTACCCACGAGGTGGTGGTGAAGTGGCCGTGGAGGTGCTGCCCTCCTTGCCGCTTCAGCCATTGATTCTGGATACGCCCGGCGCCCTGAGGGAAATCCGTGGCTACGCCCACATTGCCAACCTGCCGGATCATATCGTTCAACGCATGGTGAGTTCGGCGCTGGCGGAGCTCTCGGCCTTTCCTGTTCCATCCATCAATCAGGCAGTATTGGGTGCAGATGAAGCTATCGGGGCGGGAGGGGCGATTGTTTTGGTCGCGCAAATGGCGCACTCCATTCTGGGCGCTTCCGCCACCGCGCAACGAGGGGTGCCCGCAGAGACACTTGGCTCGGAAGCGGGCAGGCTGTTGTGCGAGGAAATTTCTGCCGGGGCAACCCTCGATATCCATGCTGCCGATCAGGTGCTGATTTATCTCGCCCTTGCTGGTGGTACCTCACGCTTTCTGGCAAGAAAGCTCTCATCCCACGCCCTTACCGCCATCTGGCTGCTGGAGCAGTTTCTGCCGGTGCGCTTCAACATCATTGAAGCCGATTCCCTGGTGCAGGTCGAGATGACATCCAGCCCGGCTTGAAAATAGCGAATTTCTGGCCGCTAATGGGCTCAGTGAGCAAAATTCGATGGGAGGCGCGTCTGTCTTGGATTCGCCGGTTCGACAGATGCGCGCCTCATGATCAACCGCATCGAAGTTCGACACTTTACATCCACTCTTTTTCCGTAGCAGTGCGCTGTTCACCCCACAGCGCACCCGGCGGCAGGTCGAGTAGAGAGTAGGCGCCTGCTTGTAGAGAGGGTAATGACCGCGCGGCGGCAATCATCATTCGTGCCGCAAGCCCCACCTCGTCGAAACGCGCCTCCAGCAAAAAGGAGAAATGGCCTGGTTCACCCGGTGCGGCGTGGCGCTCCAGCAACACGCCACGGTTTGTTTCTTCCAGTGCGGCAATACTGGGTACGGGGAACACTAAAGTTTGTTCATCGAGGAAGAGGGGGTCATGGATGATGGCGTACTCCACTTCAGCCGCATCGGCCGACGGTTCCAATTCAACATAAACATAGCGTTGGATTGTCCCTTCCACGGACTTGAGCTCTGTCGCCAGCGCTTTCCTGACACCCTTGAACCCCTCCGCTGCCAGTGTATGGTGCAGGCTTGGCCCGGTATGCAGGCTGGTTTCCGTATGTCCGTGGGGGACCAGCAACGCGAAATGGCTGCGGAACAGGGAGAGGGCGCCCGGATCACATCCCGCTCCAACAATAGCCGGCACTCGGTGAAGATGCGCGACCCGATGTATTTCTGACTTATGCCTGAGAAAGGCCTCGCCGTGGAGGCGTGCGCATTCCACCACGGGAATGCGTCTTTGCAGAAGGTCCTTCGCTACCCCCATTACCGCATCGGGAGGAACGCAGATCAGCGCGGCATCAACTTCTTTCAGCTCGCTGATATGGGTAACGGCAGGTACTTTCAACCAGGAAGCAGGGCTGCCGCTGCGCCGCACAATCCCAGCCAGCACCGTGGCTGGGTCGGCAATAATGGCCTCGGCACATTTGCGCCCCAGATTCCCCAGGCCGATGATGGCAAGCCGTAGTTTTTTCATGCTTTTACGCCGTTGTTACTAATGGGTGCGATGTCCACCTCAAAACCCTCCTCCTTTAGCCGGAAGAACCGGTAGAAATGGAACAACAGCCCGGAGTCCTCGAAATGGTCTGCGCTGACAATCAATGCTTTCATGGCAACTCCTAAGAGCACATCTCCGGAAGGCGGGCTGTGGTAACGATGAAACCGGGAGAGGGGCATTTCAATGCGGGTTGCCTATACTGAAATTATAGGTGAAGGAGTTGGATAGTAGCGGACGCAGGCTGGGAGATGATCATTGATGAACTGGAATATTATTGTGACTTCCTTGCCGGGCTCAAGGTGTGAATATCGCCTGCTGCACGAGCTTCGATCAATGGGGAAATTTCATTCGACCGAGTTCAAGGATGTGTGTACGGGTTATGTGGAGGATGTCACGAATTTCCTGGAAGCAATTCGGCAGGCGGAAGCGGAAGGCGCGCCTTGGGTACAGGATCTGGGGCGGGTGATTCCCGTCGAGCAAACTTTCCACTTCACCCCGGAAACCCTCGTGGAGCAATTGAAGGAGGCTGTCACCCCCTATCTCGGCCGCATTTCAGGAGGGACGTTTCATGTGCGCCTGGAACGGCGCGGGCTCATTGGGCAGGTAATCAGTCCCGAAGTGGAGCGCAGCGTCGCCGAACACCTCTTTGCCTTGGCCGAAAAGGAAGGCCATAAGGTGACGGCTTCCTTCAAGAATGCCGATTGCATTGTCGCTGCAGAAACCGTCGGCCACGAATGTGGCGTCACTCTGCTTACCCGCGATCTGCGGCAGCGTTATCCTTTTGTAAAAACCAGATAGGACTGGCCATAATGAATACTCCCCAGACTTTTTTTGCTTTCACGCCCAGGGGCGCGGGATTGTTGTGCGCCGTTGTCTATATCGAAGCGGAAAAGGATGTGTATGGCTGGTGGATCGGCCATAGCGAAGGGGATTACCCCTCGGCCTTTTTCAAACTGGAAAATTTCTTCTCGGCCCAGATGACCTCCTTTTTTGCGACCGAAGGGACTGATCTGTATGACGGGTGGAAATTCGACTACTCCACCGGAAAACCGAAACGGATCGATCCTCCTCTTCCGGTGGAGGAGGACATGTGCCACGAACTGGAGCGGCTACAGGGTGAATTCGGCACCGAATGGCTGTTTTTCGACGGCGACGAAGGGATCGAAGGGGAGGTGGAAGCCTTTCGCAACCAGGATCTGCCGGTGCTGGCCGTCAATATCAGGAGCCGGAAGCTGAACAAACTGGATAAAAGTGATGTCGTTTGGACGTATGGGTCGAAGGATTTCAACCGGGATATCCTTGATTACCTGATGGCCAGGTGGCCGCTGGAATACGGGGAAGAATAGTGCGCTTGTCTGCATTTATTCTGATACGCCTTAACTGATCGTGTCTGGCCTCCTCGCCAAACTGCACCAATTTATGGTTGATGGGGTTTTTTGATGAATTCCTCTTTCTGCCATTGTTTGATGGCGGGTTTTCTTTTATAATGCCGGCTTCACAACGCGCCCGTAGCTCAGCTGGATAGAGTACTTGGCTACGAACCAAGGGGTCGGCGATTCGAATTCGTCCGGGCGCACCAGTAAAGAGAAGGGCCTACAGAAATGTAGGCCCTTTTTCTTTTGGGCAGGTCACTTCTGGCTTCATTATCGAGTAGTCGAGCATGTGATCCTCAATGACTTCACATCGAACACGTACTTCAATTTCAGAATTCCGAGACGACCACTTATTGAGTCAAGCGTTTTATATATTGTCCACGCTATAACCGATTCAGACTTTAGCGCCCGAAGTTTCAGCCACTCGGTTCTTCTCAACCAGAACCTTGATCAGGCCGTCGATGCCGGACTGACGAATCTCGCTGGCGAAAGAACCGCGATAATTGGTGACCAGGCTGATGTTGTCCACCACGACATCGTAGACCTTCCAGCCGTCCGCATTTTTTTGCAGGCTGTAGTCGATGGGGACAGCCTGACCGCCAGTCTGGTTGACCAAGGTTTTCACCGTTACATCGGTATCGCCGGACTGCATCCTAACCGGCTTGTAGTCAATGGTCTTGTTTTTGTAGGTACTCAGCGAAGTAGAATAAGTACGCACCAGCAAGGTACGGAACTCCTTCATCAGCGCATCCTGTTGTGCCGGTGTGGCCTGACGCCAGGATCTTCCGACTGCGAGCTGAGTCATTCGTTTGAAATCAAAATGAGGCAGCACCTTGGCATCAACCAGAGCATAGATTTTTTGCTTGTTCCCCGCCTGGATATCCTTATCCTTCTTGATAATCTCCAGGACATCCTGAGATGTCTCCTTGATCAGCGCGTCCGGCGCCATTTCCGCTGCGACCGCAATGGCCGTCGCACAAAAGAATGCCGTCACAAGGAACAGGGCATGGCAAATCGATTTTTTCATAATGCACTCCAAAATAATTATTGTACTAGGGGTAGTGACCACCAAGCCGTCGCCAAGCCGCTACCGGCTTGCGGCATTCTCTTCTCCATTCGACATCTCGGCGCAGTCGTGGCGCTTGTCGGTGCCAAAACAGGGGTCTCCGTCACGCGCCATCTGGGTTTCACGGATTACCTGTGTTCTCGACTTGTCGAAATTGCCTCCATCGAGGCCAAGCGTGTTCGTCATTTGATGCAATTCCACGATCGATGTACCGGGCATGATGAACTCTTGATATAAAAAATGGATTTAAGAAGCGGAACGCAAGAAACAGATGCTATCCTGAGCGTCTCACCATTTCATGATGCGCTGATAAGCCTGGGCATTCTGTGCGTTACCGCACAGAATGCGATTAGCCGTACGAACAGCTCCCAGGTCGACCTCAGGTTGTCAATGAATGGTTACATTAGAGAACAGAAGGACGCACCCGGAATGCCGATGGAATGATGAATGAAGCTACGCTTCCGCTGCGTTGGACTCTATGGATTATTCCGGTCACACGACCGAACTCGCTTTATGATGAATCCTTTTATTTGAAAGTGTTAAGGCGTCGAAGTTCGCCACTGCGGGCTGAAGGATGAGTGGTCACTGGTGCCGGGCGAGCCGACTAGCTCATCGGTAGGGAAAGCGGTCATTGGCAATGTGAATGTCATCAGGCGGCTTAGGGTCGGGTTCTGCCGATCGCCACAGTCACAAATCGGCATCGTAAGCGGCCAGCCGTCCCACTCCACCGGCGGCGGGATTTACGGTAATGCTGCCTTCAGTGGCAACAACTCATCAATACGGCTATTGGGCCAGGCAGGCAATTTCTCCAGGGTGTCCTTCAGCCAGGCATGAGGATCCAA
>NZ_DATKTK010000023.1:0-2880 GCF_035531155.1 Sulfuricella sp.
GGGGCGCAATAAGACTGATCCGATCGCTGCCGGCATTCATTAGAATTCAACTATTCGAACAAAAACGGAGACCCGGCATGGCTTTCACGATTCACAACGAAGTGCTGCTCGCGGTGTTCGCCATCGCCGCGGTAATGGGCGCGACCGCCAACAAGACCAACTTCTGCACCATGGGCGCGGTGTCCGACTGGGTCAACATGGGCGACACCGGCCGCCTGCGCGCCTGGCTGCTGGCCATCGCCATCGCCATCGGCGGCGTCGTGGCGCTGGAGGCCAGCGGGCGGGTGAATATCTCGGGTTCGACCTTCCCCCCCTACCGCACCGAGAACTTCGCCTGGCTGCGCTACCTGCTCGGCGGCGCTATGTTCGGCATCGGCATGACCCTCGCGTCGGGCTGCGGCAACAAGACCCTGGTGCGGATCGGCGGAGGCAACTTGAAGTCGCTGGTGGTGCTGGTGATCGCCTCGGCGATGGCCTACCTGATGCTCTGGACCGATTTCTACGGCACGATGTTCGACAGCTGGATGTCGCCGCTCGCCATCGGCCTGGCCAAGTACGGCATCAAGAGCCAGACGCTCGATGCCATCATCGGCGGCCTGGCCGGCGTGGAGAACACCGCGACGCTGCATCTCGCGCTCGGCGCACTCCTCGTCGTCGCGCTGCTGTTGTTCATCTTCAAGGCCGCCGACTTCCGCGCCAATCGCGACAACGTTCTGGGCGGCACGGTAATCGGCCTGGCGGTGGTTGCCGGCTGGGCCATCACCGGCAGCAGCATCGGCCAGGCCTGGAAGGAATGGGCCGAGATGGCGGACACCGTGCCTTCGCGCGTCCAGGTGCAGTCCTATACCTTCATCAGCCCGATGGGCGATACGGTGCGTTATCTGATGCACCCCGCCGACTTATCGCTGATCAATTTCGGCATCTGCGCCCTGACCGGAGTGATCGTCGGCTCCTTTCTCTACGCGCTGGCAAAGCGCAGCTTCCGCATCGAATGGTTCGCCTCCGTCGGCGACTTCTTCAATCACGCGGTCGGCGCCGTGCTGATGGGCGTTGGCGGCGTGCTGGGGATGGGCTGCACCATCGGCCAGGGCGTCACCGGGGTATCGACGC
Source organism: Sulfuricella sp. (assembly GCF_035531155.1). NCBI lineage: Bacteria > Pseudomonadati > Pseudomonadota > Betaproteobacteria > Nitrosomonadales > Sulfuricellaceae > Sulfuricella > Sulfuricella sp. The sequence goes on from NZ_DATKTK010000023.1 coordinate 1,111, forward strand.
TGGCGATTGGCTCCATGCTGACGCTCGCCGCCATCATCGCCGGGGCCGCCGGCACGATGAAGCTCCAGTACTGGAAAATGATGCGCGAGGCTTGAGCCTCGATCCTGGTTTGACATCGGCGCGGCGACTTCCTATAATTCGCGCCTTTCGCTGGGTCGTTAGCTCAGTTGGTAGAGCAGCGGACTTTTAATCCGTTTGTCGTGGGTTCGACCCCCGCACGACCCACCACAAACAACTGCAAGCGAAAAGAACTACCGGGCCCTTAGCTCAGCTGGTAGAGCAGCGGACTCTTAATCCGTTTGTCGACAGTTCGATCCTGTCAGGGCCCACCAACACTCAAGCGGCTTCCAGCGATGGAAGCCGTTTTTCTTTTGGTGGCACCGTAGCTAGATCGTAGCCAGCAACGACCGGTGCCGACCCATCACTCCATCTGGAAAAAGAAACACCGCCCAAAGGCGGCGTTTGCTTATCGATGATCAGGATCATCTGGTACTCCTATCGCTCGCTGGACTTGAGTGGCGCTTTTCTGCGCCTAGCGAAGAACGCACTCAAGGCACCAACCCCCAGCAATGCTGGTATTGAAGGCTCATCAACGTCGGAGCGGAAATAGGCCGTGAATCCTGCTTGTTGCATGCTTTGATCAAGGTACATCGTGGCATTATACGGGACGGTAAAATAGGCACTGTCTCCGCCTGGCTCGGGAACCAAGTTGGGTTGATCAGGTGTTTCCACAAAGGTTAAGCTCTGAAGAGGTGGGAAGAAATTGTTTTCATCGGAAAGGAAACCGAGGACCTGAATCCCAGACGGTAACGTGCCGATCCCAAACTGATCGCTGATCGTTACGCCATCAGGCTCGAGCAGTGTTCTATAGAAAGCAACCATCGCCGGGTTAACGAAAACCAGCGTCGGATCGAAGTAGTAGCCATTATTATTTTCTTCGTTACCGAAGGCGAATATCCGTTGGTAAACAGTCCCGTCCGGATTTAGAACGGTCATCATGTCGGAATGGCCGCCGCGTGCGAGGGAACAGGCCGGGTCGAGCCAACATGCCCCATCGCCAGGCGTCGAATACCCGTTTATATCCAACGCTAGCGCTGGCAAAGGTGCGATCGCTACGGCTACCAAACCCAGCAATGCACACCAACGATGAAAAATCTTATTATTTAACATGATATCTCCTCAATAAAATCTGACACCAAATATCAGAAGACGATTCTTCTTGTGGGTCTTAATCTATATTTATACTGTCAGCATATTTCATACCAAATTTTGGGACTGGTCAAATGATTATGATTTGAAATGTTTTATTACCGTTCTCGTATATTTTGCAAATCCGACTGTAAAGAAATTCGGCATTATGCATTGTCACTTATGGAGTTTCTCAGACAGTTTCATAAAGGCTCTTATGAATTTCCAGCATGGTAGTGACAGGCTCATGTAGCGCGTGCCGGGTGAGAAACTGGTCTCGTGGCGCAGATGAACGCATGCCGGGAGGCGGAGATGAGGAATCGTGAATTGTTGGCACTGAGGAAAGGTGGAGAAATCTGACGCGGTCGCAGCGTCGGCAAGTGGCAGCCGATTTTGAAGCGGCTGAGCACAAGGCGGCTTCCGTGGAAGTGATCGAGGACTAGTTGTCAGCGCGGCCAGACTGCCCACATTGCGGCAGCGCTCAGGTGGTCAGAAATGGCATTGCGGACGACCTGCAGCGGTTCAAATGCCGCGGGTGCGACCGGACGTTCAATGCGCTGACAGGCACGCCGCCGGCCAGGT
>NZ_DATKTK010000024.1:0-5709 GCF_035531155.1 Sulfuricella sp.
CCATTGCAGGCATGTCCCGATTGCAGTACTGCGTTCGTAACCCAGACCATGCCTGTTCCAACTTGCTTGCGCCAATGGAACGCCCCGATATCCCAGCTCGAAGAAACGCTCCACGAACATGGAGCGCAATGAATCGTGGCCCAAAATGTTTACAAGAAAATCGATGGTTTCTTTTCCTGATATGACATCGAGCGGAAGTAACTGCACCACACGCGGCGGCAGAAACGACCGCATGGATTCGCCATAAACTACGCCGTGCATCAAGTCCTCATCGACCATTTGTTCGTAATCCGGCCGGGGATCGGATCCAGTGCGTGTGCCCAACTGGATAAGCGCCATCGCCTCGTTCCGATGACCGCTCGGGGGAAAGCCGGAGACATAGTGGTCCAGAATGTCATGCACCAGCACAGAGGTGTTAATCCTCTCACCAGGGCTGGGGGTGGAGGCGATTATTTCCGGATCATCGAGCGCAATGTCCAGCTTCCAGCCCCGCGCGCCGAATCCGTCCGGCCATTCACTCCGGTATGTGACGCGGACAACAACATTGAGGAGCGCACTCTGTGGGATCTGGAAAAGCCTCATGACACCCTCCTGGGCGTATCCTTGTCCCAAATCAGCTGCAGCAAGCGTGAGTCGCCAACGTTGCTGGCGACGGGGCATTTCTCGCACCCGAGATGTGTCGGCGGATTCTCGCAACCGAAACATCGTTTCACGAGTCGAGCAGTCGTAGCAATTTGTTCCAGTACGAGTTCGCATTCTTTCTGCTTCCATTCCACGCTTCGGCGCAATTCTTCAAGCAAGGCGAATACCTTATGACTCGCTTGATCACCGCTCTGGCTATGGGAACGAATGGTCGTAAGTTCGGCAATGTCCCGCAGCGCGACACCTAGGGCCGTCAGGTGCTGAACTACGCGGATGAGCTCGATGTCGTCGTCTGTGTACAGACGCACGCCCTTTGCCGTCTTCACCGGCGCCAGGATTCCCTGCTCCTCATAGAAGCGAAGGGTGCGGGTTGAGGTATTGAGCAGGCCCGCCGCCTCACCAATCTTCAGAGGTTTCATCCTCTCGGTCTGAGTAGGGCCTTGCTTGGCCCTCGGCATCATGGCCTACAACCCTATCAACTGAGCCTGATAACCGTGCTTCAAAACACTTTCCAGCAACTCCTTTGACGATGTGGTGTTCGGTTGATACTGCACGACAATAAGATGCTCCTGTTTGGGATCGAAGCTCACTTGGGTAACCCCTGGGACCTCACGCAGACAGGTCAGGAGGGGGCGCGAAGTGCCCTCATCCAATACATCATTGACGTGAATCAGGACCTTAACGTGGGACGTAGTCATCGGTATATCTCCTTATTGTGTCCAGTGAACAACATCATGTCCGCTGCTCTGGCGTACTCGAAAAAAGTTGCCGCTCCGCCTCACTCGATACTGGTCTTTTCTGGGATTCAGCCATTAACTAACGTTAACGTTAAGATAGTCTCAGCAGGCGCCGCCTGTCAAGTACGTACACTGGCTAGGAAAATCCACCGATGTTTGCTCTTGCTGCCACCAGATTTCGGTGGGGCGGGCATATAAAAATTTAGCCATGCATCATTTTCATCTTGTGAATCCAATTCTCGCGTGCGAGACGGTGATAAATGACCCGTTGCGCAGGATCAAGCAGCCGGTATCCCTTTATGTGATACGGGATCATCTCGTAACCAAGATAGGCTTGGGCGTGCCCGACAGCCTGGACATCTCGGGTCAGCGCTCTGATGGACGGATTGGGCAGTTTGGCATCCTCGCTGTACTGCCGGGCGGCCTTCTTGAGAGCCATGATCCCTCGCTCAGTATCCTGCATCATGCCCATTGCCAGCATTTTTTCCTGTTTGATCTGTGCTGGGGTAAGACGTAGCGCTGAGGAATTCATTAGGTCCCAGTGTGGCCCAGGATGAAATTGGTAAAAATGCTCTGGGAAACCCAAAGAGTGATGTGCAAAATACATATGCATTTTTGCCATGGCATTTGTGTCGCCGGGCATCGCGGCTTCTACTGGTGGTATCCCCATGGCCATCGCGGCAAGTGCCATGGCCGTTGTCACAATCCTTACTGTCTTCGTCATTTGTCGTATCCTCTTCGTTGCATTTGCAATTATGCGCATTCAAACTCACCAAGACCTGCAGAAGGCGGTCATTCCCCTAGTCGTCGCAGGCGCCAAATTCTTACAAATCGCAAAATACAATCGTAGACATTGGGTTGCACCATAAACGCAACTTTGCTGCAACATCCATCCCTTCCTTACCCCGCGCAGCAGGACAATTCACGAACATCCCTGGTGAAAGTCTGGGCGCAGAGTTTGATCCCTTCCACCATGGTGAGATAGGGGAAGAGCTGGTCAGAAAGCTCTTGGACGGTCATGCGGGCACGCAGGGCCAGGGCCGCCACCTGGATGACTTCGCCGCCCTCCGAGGCCACGACATGCGCACCCAGCAACCGGCCAGAACCCTTCTCGGCTATCAGTTTGATGAAGCCACGGGTGTCGAAATTGGCGAGCGCCCGCGGCACGTTGTCGAGCGTCAGCGTGCGGCTGTCGGTTTTGATACCGTCGTGGTGCGCTTCCGCTTCGCTGTAGCCCACGGTCGCCACTTGCGGATCGGTGAACACCACGGCAGGCATTGCCCTCAGGTTGAGAACCGTATCGCCGCCGGTCATGTTGATGGCGGCACGGGTGCCGGCCGCTGCCGCCACGTAGACGAATTGCGGCTGGTCGGTGCAGTCGCCAGCGGCGTAAATGTTCGGGCTATTCGTGCGCATACCCTGGTCGATGACGATGGCCCCTTGCGCATTTATGGCCACGCCCGCCGCTTCCAGATTCAGGCTGCGTGCGTTCGGTGCGCGACCAGTGGCGATCAGCAACTTGTCGACACGCAGTTCGCCGTGCCCGGTGGTCAGCACGAATTCGCCGTCCGCATAAGCGATATGGCTGGCTTGCGTGTGCTCCAGCACCTCGATGCCTTCGGCGCGAAACGCGGCCGTGATGGCTACGCCAATGGCCTGGTCTTCCCGGAGGAACAAGGTGCCGCGTGCCAGAATCGTCACCTGGCTGCCGAGCCGGGCGAAGGCTTGCGCCAGTTCCAGCGCGACCACCGACGAACCGATCACGGCCAGCCGCTCAGGAATCGTGTCGCTGATCAGCGCCTCGGTGGAAGTCCAGTAGGCTGTGTCCTTCAAGCCGGGAATCGGCGGAATCGCCGGGCTGGCACCGGTGGCGATCAGGCAGCGATCGAAGGCCACTTCGCACTCGCCGCCATCGTTCAATTGGACGTTGAGGCTATGGCCGCTCATGAAACGAGCCTCGCCGTGCAGCACGGTGATGGCGGGATTGCCGTCCAGGATGCCTTCGTATTTGGCGTGGCGCAGCTCATCGACGCGAGCCTGTTGCTGGGCCAGCAGTTTGCCCCGGTCAATCACAGGCACCGCCGATGAGATGCCGCCATCGAATGGGCTTTCCCGGCGCATATGCGCGATGTGCGCCGCTCGGATCATGATCTTGGACGGCACGCAGCCGATGTTCACGCAGGTGCCGCCGATGGTGCCGCGCTCGATCAGCGTCACGCGTGCACTTTGCTCGACGGCTTTAAGCGCGGCCGCCATCGCCGCGCCACCGCTGCCGATCACGGCTATATGCAGCGCCTCCCCATCGCCGCTACGCCTCGTTTCGCCGTCCTGTCCGCCCAGCGTTTTGTTCAACAGACCAGAGGGCTTATTCGGCGTGTTAGGGAGCCGAGCGCGGTAGCCAAGCGCTGCCACTGCGGCAACCAGCGGGTCCAGGCCCACGCCGGTGTCCACCTCGATCTCCGCTTGCCGCTGGGGATAGGACACCGAGGCCGAGCGGACGCCGGGCACCCTCTCCAGAGCCTGCCGTGTGTGCACGGCGCACGAGTCGCAGGTCATGCCCTCGATTTGAAGAGTGATCGTGTCAGCCATGATTTCGCTCTCCCTGCTTGATGCTGGACGGGTAGCCTGCATCCTTGGTTGCCCGGGTCAGGGCCTGCACGTTGGTCTTGCTGTCGTTGTAGGTAACGATGACCTGTTTTTTTGCCTCGTCGATACCAACCTTTCCCACGCCAGGCACTCGCTGGAGCGCAGTGCGCACGGTAATCGGGCAGGCGCCACAGGTCATGCCAGGAATCGACAGCGTGACGGTCCGGGTTGCGGCCCAGGCGGGCGCGCTCAGGGCAGCGGACAGGGCAAGAAGGATCGCGAATTTTTTCATGACAATCTCCTTTCAATAGAACAGCGGCAGGACGTAGGGAAAAACGATGGCAACCAGGATCAAGGCGGCCACGATCCAGAAAACGAGCTTATAAACGGAGCGAACCAGTGGAATCGCGCAGACATCACCCGGTTTGCAGGCTTGTGATGGGCGGTAGATGCGCCGCCAGGCGAAGAACAGCGCGATGAGTGCCGCGCCGATGAAGATCGGGCGATATGGTTCCAGCGCCGTCAGGTTGCCAATCCAGGCCCCGCTGATTCCCAAGGCGACCAGGACCAGCGGCCCGAGGCAGCAGGTCGAGGCGAGGATGGCGGCCAGCCCGCCGGCGAAGAGCGCGCCGCGCCCGGTTTGTGGTTCAGACATACGCTTCTCCTTTCGAATTCAGATCGGATAGCGTAACCTTACTTCCGTACTTATGTACGGAGTCAAGCGGTATGGAAAATAATTTGGGGAACCTGACCATCGGCGTTTTCGCCAAGGCGGCCGGGGTCAACGTGGAGACGATCCGGTTCTATCAGCGCAAGGGCTTGCTACCGGAGCCGGACAAGCCCTATGGCAGCATCCGCCGCTACGGCGAGGCGGACGTGGTGCGGGTGAAATTCGTGAAGTCGGCCCAGCGGCTAGGGTTCAGCCTGGATGAAATTGCCGAGTTGCTGCGGCTGGAGGATGGCACCCATTGCGAGGAAGCCAGCAGTCTAGCCGAGCACAAGCTCCAGGACGTGCGCGAAAAGATGGCCGACTTGGCGCGCATGGAGGCCGTGCTGTCCGAGCTTGTGTGCGCCTGCCATGCGCGAAAGGGGAACGTTTCCTGCCCGCTAATTGCGTCACTAAAAAATCGCGCAGCGTGTCCGGGTGACCGAGCCACTTGCGCTCCACGAGCAACGCCACGGCCGACGTGCCGTCGAGTTCGCTGACCACCATGTTCACGTTTCCTCCCAACGGGCTGAGTATTCATCTACCAAACAGGTATTGAACGTACAATATTATCTGTATATCAAGGTAGAAGGAAAAGCGGGCGCCATCCCTAACCGACCGATCGTCTTCTGGAAACACGCCTCACAGGTTTTCATATTCCAACGCGGGTCATGTGTGCGGCACCGGTGTTTTTGGCCTCAGAAGTCATGGGTTTTCAACCGAATTTTGCACATAGCCTTTTTTAGCCATGTGCAAGAAGAAACGGGTTATTTGACAGTTTCAGAGTCTCCTGTGCAGTTCAATGGTAAACACCTACCAATGTTCGAGAGCGCAGATCAGATCGCGAGATATTGGCCTCGCGGCGTTTCTACGAAGATACTTTTGCTATGCCGTTGAAACGCCGGATCAATACTGCAATGTGGTGAAATATATTGACTGGAGTAGATGCGGATCGTTGCCCGATATAGCCAAAGACGATACCGTAAACCAGGTGCGCAGCGTATACCGTAAGTGGAAACTTGACCGGAGCGAAATCCT
>NZ_DATKTK010000025.1:0-3703 GCF_035531155.1 Sulfuricella sp.
CACCAATCTTCAGAGGTTTCATCCTCTCGGTCTGAGTAGGGCCTTGCTTGGCCCTCGGCATCATGGCCTACAACCCTATCAACTGAGCCTGATGACCGCGCTTCAAAACACCTTCCAGCAGCTCCTTTGACGATGTGGTGTTCGGTTGGTACTGCACGACAACAAGATGCTCCAGTTTGGGATCGAAGCTCACTTGGGTAACCCCTGGGATCTCACGCAGACAGATCAGGAGGGGGCGCGAGGTGTCCTCATCCAATGCGTCGTTGACGTGAATCAGGACTTTAACGTGGGACGTAGTCATCGGTATATCTCCTTATTGTGTCATGTGAACAACATCATATCCGCCGCTCTGGCGTACTCGAAAAAGGTTGCCGCTCCACCCCACTCGATACTGGTCTTTTCTGAGATTCAGCCATGCCTTAAATTACCTTAACCTTAACCTTAACGTTAACGTTAACGTTAACGTTAATATAGTGTCAGCAGGCGCCGTCCGTCAAGTACGTACACTGGCTAGGAAAATCCACCGATGTTTGCTCCTACTGCCACCAGATTTCGGTGGGAGCGGGCATATAAAAATTTAGCCATGCATCATTTTCATCTTGTGAATCCAATTCTCGCGTGCGAGACGGTGATAAATGACCTGTTGCGCAGGATCAAGCAGCCGGTACCCCTTTATGTGATACGGGATCATCTCGTAACCAAGATAGGCTTGGGCGTACCCGACAGCCTGGACATCTCGGGCCAGCGCCCTGATGGATGGATTGGGCAGTTTGGCATCCTCGCTGTACTGCCGGGCGGCCTTCTTGAGAGCCATGATCCCTCGCTCAGTATCCTGCATCATGCCCATTCCCAGCATTTTTTCCTGTTTGATCTGTGCTGGGGTAAGACGTAGCGCTGAGGAATTCATTAGGTCCCAGTGTGGCCCAGGATGAAATTGGTAAAAATGCTCTGGGAAACCCAAAGAGTGATGTGCAAAATACCTATGCATTTTTGCCATGGCATTTGTGTCGCCGGGCATCGCGGCTTCTACTGGTGGTATCCCCATGGCCATCGCGGCAAATGCCATGGCCGTTGTCACAATCCTTACTGTCTTCTTCATTTGTCGTATCCTCTTCACGGTAAATTTGTTCTCGCCGTAACTCGTTGATCCTGATTCCCTGAATGTCAGGCCACTTGCCGATAACAATCTGTTTCTATTCGCCATAGCCATTTTTTAGTCTGGAGATCGTATCTAATCAATCGTCGTGGTATCCTCTTCGTTGCGTTTGCAATTGTGCTCATTCAAACTTACCAAGACCTGCAGAAGGCGGTCATTCCCTTAATCGTCGCAGGCGCCAAATTCTTACAAATCGCAAAATACAATCGCAGACATTGGGTTGCACCATAAACGCAACTTTGCTGCAACATGCCACCCCTTCCTTACCCCGCGCAGCAGGACAATTCACGAACATCCCTGGTGAAAGTCTGGGCGCACAGTTTGATCCCTTCCACCATGGTGAGATAGGGGAAGAGCTGGTCAGAAAGCTCTTGGACGGTCATGCGGGCACGCAGGGCCATGGCCGCCACCTGGATGATCTCGCCGCCTTCCGGGGCTACGACCTGCGCACCCAACAACCGGCCCGAACCCTTTTCGGCTATCAGCTTGATGAAGCCACGGGTATTGAAATTGGCGAGCGCCCGCGGCACATTGTCGAGCGCCAGTGTGCGGCTGTCGGTTTTGATGCCGTTGTGGTGCGCTTCCGCTTCGCTGTAGCCCACGGTCGCCACTTGCGGATCGGTGAACACCACGGCAGGCATTGCCGTCAGGTTGAGAACCGTATCGCCGCCGGTCATGTTAATGGCGGCACGGGTGCCAGCAGCTGCCGCCACGTAGACGAATTGCGGTTGATCGGCACAGTCACCGGCGGCGTAAATGTTCGGGCTATTCGTGCGCATGCCCTGGTCGATGACGATGGCCCCTTGCGCATTGACGGTCACGCCCGCCGCTTCCAGCGCCAGGCTGCGTGTGTTCGGTACGCGACCAGTGGCGACCAGCAGCCGGTCGGCGCGCACTTTGTCTGGCCCGGCGGTGAGCACAAACTCACCGTCCGTATAGGCGACCTGGCTGGCTTGGATATGATCCAGCACCTCGATGCCCTCGGCGCGGAATGCCGCCGTGATGGCTTCGCCGATGGCCGGGTCCTCCCGGAAAAACAACGTGCTGCGCGCCAGAATTGTTACCTGGGTGCCGAGTCGGGCGAAGGCTTGTGCCAGTTCCAGCGCGACAACCGACGAACCGATCACGGCCAGCCGGTCAGGAATCGTGTCGCTGACCAGCGCCTCGGTGGAAGTCCAGTAGGGTGTGTCCTTCAAGCCAGGAATCGGCGGGATCGCCGGGCTGGCGCCGGTAGCGACCAGGCAGCGGTCAAAGGCCACTTCGCGCTCGCCGCCATCGTTCAATTGGACGTTGAGGCTATGGTCGCTCTTGAAACGAGCCTCGCCGTGCAGCACGGTGATAGCCGGATTGCCGTCCAGGATGCTCTCGTACTTGGCGTGTCGCAGTTCATCGACACGAGCCTGCTGCTGGGCCAGCAGCTTGCCGCGGTCAATCGCAGGCACCGCCGCTGCGATGCCGCCATCAAATGGGCTTTCCCGGCGCATATGCGCGATGTGCGCCGCCCGGATCATGATCTTGGAGGGCACGCAGCCGATGTTGACGCAGGTGCCGCCGATGGTGCCGCGCTCGATCAGCGTCACGCGTGCGCCCTGCTCAACGGCTTTAAGTGCCGCCGCCATCGCCGCGCCGCCGCTACCGATCACGGCTATATGGAGTGCCTCATCATCGCCGCTACGCTTCGTCTCGCCGTCCGGCCAGCCCGGCGCCTTGTCCAACAGACCGGTGGGCTTATTCGGCGTATCAGGGAGCCGAGCGCGGTAGCCGAGCGCGGCCACTGCGGCAACCAGCGGGTCCAGGCCCACGCTGGCGTCTACCTCGATCTCCGCTCGCCGCTGGGGATAGGATACCGAGGCCGAGTGCACGCCGGGCACCCTCTCCAGAGCCTGCTGTGCGTGCATGGCGCACGAGTCGCAGGTCATGCCCTTGATTTGAAGAGTGATCGTGTCAGCCATGATCTCGCCATCACTGCTTGACGCTGGAAGAGTAGCCAGCATCCTTGGTTGCTTGGGTCAGAGCCTGCACGTTGGTCTTGCTGTCGTCGTAGGTGACGGTGACCTGTTTTTGCGCCTCGTCGATGCCAACCGTTTCCACGCCAGGCACCCGCTTGAGCGCAGTGCGCACTGTAATCGGGCAGGCGCCGCAGGTCATGCCAGGAATCGACAGCGTGACGGCCTGGGTTGCGGCCCAAGCGGGCGCGCTCAGGGCGGCCGACAGGGCCGGAAGGGTATGGATTTTCATGACAATTTCCTTTCAGTCATGTGCAAGAAGAGGCGGGTTATTTGACAGTTTCAGAGTCTCCTGTGCAGTTCAATGGGAAACACCCACTCAAGGCTCGAGAGCGCAGATCAGATTGCGAGATATTGGCCTCGCGGCGTTTCTACGAAGATACTTTTTCTACGCCGTTGGAACGCCGGATCAATACTGCAATGTGGTGAAATATATTGACTGGAGTAGATGCGGATCGTTGCCCGATATAGCCAAAGACGATACCGTAAACCAGGTGCGCAGCGTATACCGTAAGTGGAAACTTGACCGGAGCGAAATCCT